>CAKUNB010000120.1 GCA_934668285.1 uncultured Oscillospiraceae bacterium
GCGCGATACCTCCCTGCTGTCGCAGCGCGAGTCGCTCGACGCGCTGCGCGACCTGACCTTTGACAACAACATCCGCCTGATGAACGCCATCAACACCGATGCCTCGTTTGACCTGCTGCTGGAGCAGGCGCGCAGTGAAAAAAATGCCCCGCGCATCCGTACCTATCTCCGGCTATTTGACGAATACAATACCTATATGCCGCGCGGAAGCAAGCAGAAGCTGCTGAGCTTTCTCTATGAGCTGCTGATGTACCCCGAGGGTGACGTGCGGCGCATTGCCGGAAATATTATGGGCAAGATTCTCGCCAACAGCGGCCCGAAGTACCGTAAAGAGCTGCCCGAGGCCGCGCCGAAGTCCGCAATGGCCCCGACAATGCTGGAGCTGCTGGACGAATCCGTCGCGCTCTGGGACAGCTACATCGTCCGCTGCCTGCATCCCGACCACAAAATCGCCCGCAAGCACGCGCTGCGCATCTCCAACTCCCTCAAGGCCATCTGCGAGAGCCTGTTTTCCTCCTGCGAGGCGGCACTGGCCGCCGAGCTGGCGCAGCCGCTGTTCGCGCACTTTGACGGGCTGCCGGAGTCGGACTGCTTCGTCCTCTTCGATGCGCTGTGCCACGTGCCCTCGGCGGCCGTCAGCCCCGAGCTGTTCCATGCTGCCGAGGAGCCGCTGCTGCGCATGCTCCGCAGCGGCGTTCCACGCTGGCAGATCGTCGCCCTGCGCTGCACGGCGCATCTGAAAGCCAGCGCGTCGCCTGAGCTGTTGCAGACCGCATCCGCGCCGCTGCCGGATGAGGAGGCTGCCGTCACCTATCTGCGCCGCAAGCTCCTGCTCGGCCAAGCCGCCGGCACGCCGCCGGATGCCAGCTATCTCTATCTGAGCAACCTGAAAAACGCGGTGCACTGGACGGTCAAGCTCGTGCAGATTGACATTCTCTGCGACGATGCCGCGCTGCATCCGGAAAACGCCTTCCACACGGCAATGCACCTGTCTAACCTCTTGTCGGTCAGCGAGCATCTGCCGGTGCGCGAGCACGCGGGCGAGGCAATGGTCGCGCTCGCGCCGTATCTGACCGTCGACCAGCGCAACGAGATCGTCGTTGACCTGCTGCGCGAGCTGGAAAGCGGGCAGGAGCAGGTCGCGCGCTTCATTCCCGCTTACCTCGGCAAGCTGATCTGTACGCTGCCGGAAAAGGAAATCTCCGAAGCGGTAGCGCATCTGGAGGCGCTGCTGCGCTCGGGCACGGTGCGTCCCGTCGGCCCCGCTCTGCGGACGCTCGGCAGTCTGGTCGCCGCACTGCCGGAGTCCTCGCAGTCGATCATTGACCGCTGTCTCGGCCTGCTGCTCGTTGGCGTGGCGCACTATCAGTCAGAAATTCACCGCAACGCTCTGTGCGTGCTGTGCCACGATATCATCGCCGACGCGTCGCTTCCCGTTGCACTACGCCGCTACTGCTTCGAAAAGACCTGTAAAAAGCTGCTGACGCTGCTTACCGATTCCGCGCGCGGTCAGCTCACCTTCTTTAACCGCGCAGCAATGCTCAACCATCTGTACCGCTTCATGGTGCATGCTTCCGTCGAGGTCGGGGAATTCTATTTTGCGCCGCCGAAGCCCGTTGCGTTCTTCCCCGGCACCTTTGACCCCTTCACCGCCGGTCACAAGTGCATCGTCGAGGAGATTCGCGCGCGAGGCTACGAGGTCTACCTCGCCGTGGATGAGTTCTCGTGGAGCAAGCACACGCTGGCAAAGCTCCTGCGGCGGAAGATCGTGCGCATGTCGGTCGCCGACCAGTGGGACACCTATCTTTTCCCCGACGAAATTCCGATCAACATCGCCATGCCCGAGGATCTGCAAACGCTCCGCGACTGCTTCCCCGGCCGCGAGGTCTGCCTCGTCGCTGGCAGCGACGTCATCCGCAACGCCTCGGCCTACCGCAGCGAGCGGCCGGGCAGCGCGGCCTACTTTGACCACATCATCGTCCGGCGCACGCCCGCGCAGGAGGCCGGTCAGGAATCCGTTCGCGGGCTTCTGCACGGCAAGGTGACGGAGTTCTCCCTGCCGCCGCAGTTCGAGGGCATCAGCTCTACGCACATCCGCGCATCGATTGACCAGAATCTCGATATTTCCGCACTGGTCGACCCAATCGTACAGGCCTATATCTACGAATTCGGCCTCTATCTCCGCGCGCCGATCCGCAAGCAGGTGCTTGCGCCGCAGGAGCTGTATTTTGTCCCCTTGGAGGGGCAGACACCGTCAGAGGCCGGTGTGGCGCTGCGCTTGCGGCGGCAGGAGCAGCCGCTCGGCACCGCCTTTGCCCATACGGTGCATCTTTCTGAGCTTTACGACGAGCTGGACGACGTGGAGGCCTGCTCCGCTGTGCGCCGCTGCGCGTCGGGCAAGATTCTGATGATCGGCCGCGTAACACCCGAGCTTCCGCCCGAGCACCTTCGCGCTCTGCTCAATGAACTGCTCGTCCGCAGCCTGACGAGCGACCACACCTACGCGCTCTGCCGCTGCCCCGCCAGCAACACGGTGCGGCAGGAGATGCTGCGGCAGCTCGGCTTTGTGCCGGTGGAGGGCGTCGAGGGGCTGTATTGCGTGGACATGCGTGCGCCGATGGTGCTGATACAAGACCTGCTGCAAACCATCAAGCCGCCGCATCGGGACAACCCCGACGTCCTGCAGGCAATCGCGCAGTCGCGCCCGCGCCTGCGCGCCGCGCTGACGCAGCTCTACCCCGGCAAGCTGCTGCTGTGCTTCGACACCGAGCTGCTCAATCAGGCGCTGATGTACCGCGTCCAGCGCCAGAACGGCGCGGAAAACGGAACGCAGGGCCGCTATATGTGCGTCCCCTACGGCAAAATTCTCTCCGGCGAGGTCGTACCGGAAACGGTGACCAAGACGCTGCACGCAGAGAAATGCTTCAAGCCGGACGGCAGCGGCTTCTCCGTCGTGGAATACCCCGGCTACAGCTCCCTGCCGAATCAGGTGCGGACGCTCAAATCCTTCCGCCGTCCGGTGATCCTCGTGGACGATCTGCTGCATAAGGGCTACCGCATCAAGAAGCTCAATCCGCTGTTCGAGCATGAAAATCTGGAGATCAGCCGCATCATTGTCGGCATTCTCTCCGGCCGCGGCCGCGATCTGATGCGCGAGCAGCACCGGCAGGTGGACTGTGAGTACTTTATTCCGAACCTGCACTACTGGGCGACGGAGAGCCTGCTCTACCCCTTCATCGGCGGCGACTCGGTCAGCGAGCGGAGCAACCCCGGCCGCATGCTGACCTCGATCAACCTGATCCTGCCGTATTTCTACCCGCGCCACTACGCTGACACCACAGAGGCCGCCGTCCGCGTGCTGAGCCGCGCGGCGCTGGAAAACGCGCTCAGTGTCCTTCGGGCGCTGGAAAAGGCGCATCAGAAGGCGTTCCACACCGTGCTGACCCTCCGGCGGCTGGGCGAGGCCGTGGCGCGCCCGCGCCTGCCCGATCGCGGCAAGGCGCTGCAATATGACTTTTCGATTCCGGCTTCGGCCTATCTGGAGGACGATCTGCTCGTCCTCGACCGCATCCGGCCCGTAGGAGGTGGCATGAATGGAGCTTAAACGCTGGCACGGCTTCTGCCTTTGCGGATTAGGCGGGCATTTCCCGCCGGACGCGGAGCCGGCGGAGGCGCTGTTTTCCCCGCTGGTGCTGCTGGTCGACCGGCCGCCGGAGCGGTCGCGCGGTCTGTTCGCCATTGCGTCCATCGACGAGCTGGACGCGGCGGAGGGTCTGAGCGCTCTGCTGCCCGCCTCACCGTCAGACGCGCCGGAGCCGCTTCGCGCCGCCGTGGCGCAGTGGGGTGCGACGGTGCTCAACACCGCCTTTGCCCACGCCTTTGCCCAGCTCGAGCACGGCTGGAAAACGGACGGCCTGCGGCTGACGCTGGTCGGTCTGGGCGACGTCGGCGGAACGCTGCTGACGGTGCTCAAGCTCTGCGGGCGCTTTCGGGAGCTGCGTATCTATGACCCGAACGAGGCATTGTGCCGCCGCTACGAGCTGGAGCTAAACCAGATTCTCTCGCCGGACGGCGCTTCCCTGCCCCGCGTGACCATCTGTCCGGAGGCAGAGCTGTTTGACTGCGACCTTTTCCTCTTTGCCGCCTCGCGCGGCGTGCCGCCGGTCGGCTCGGGCGTACAGGATGTGCGAATGGCGCAGTTCGTCCGCAACCGCGACATGCTCAAGGCCTACGCCCGCCACGCGCGGGACGAGGGCTTCCGCGGCCTGTTCTGCCAGATTTCCGATCCGGTCGATCAGCTCTGCCGCGCGGTCTTTCTGGAAAGCAACCGCAGCGCGGGCGGCGTTTTTGACGCAAACGGCCTGCTGCCGGAGCAGATTCGCGGCTTCGGGCTGGGGGTCATGGCCGCCCGCGCGGCGTATTACGCAGAAAAAGCGGGCGTGGACTTCTCCGAAGGCCGCGTCTATGGGCCGCACGGCGCAGATTTGATCGTTGCAAACCATCCGCAGGCCTACGATCCGGCGCTGTCGCAGCAGCTGACGGAGCAAACCGTCACGGCGAATCTTCGCGTCCGCGAGCTGGGCTTCAAGCCCTATATCGCACCGGCGCTGTCGTCGGCGGCGGTCAGCCTGCTGCGCCTGCTGCACGGCGAGCCGTGCTGGAGCGCCGTCTGCCTCGGCGGGGCGTACTTCGGCTGCCGGAGCCGGACGACGAAGCAAGGTGTACTCACCCTGCGCGAGCCGCTGCATCCGGCGCTCTGCGACCGCATCACAGAGGTCTACCGCCGATTGGAGGCGTTTTGCTATGATTGACGTGCTGATGCCGACACGGCAGGCGCGGCTCTGCGCGGTAACGGAGCACGCGCTCGCCGGACTGCCGCACCGTTACCTGCCGCTCGACGCGCCGCTGCAAAACCGCCGCGTCCTGTTCGCGCTGGCGGCGGACGAGGGCGGCATGGACACGCCCACGCTGGCGCTCCTGCGGCGGCTGCGCACAGAGCCGGAGGCCATGCGCGGCAGCTACGGCGCGGTAATCGTCGACGGCACCGGCGAGCTTTACACCAAGCAGCTCGCGCAGGACTTCGTCCTCGCCGCCAACACCGCCGGCTGCGCCTTCCCCGGCAAGCCGCTGGTGGAGGGCACCGGCTCCCTTTACAATCAGCACATTTCAGCCAAGCGGCGCGGCCTGACCACGGAGCAGGCCTATTTTGCCCGCGCAAGGGAGCTTGCCGCGACGCTGGCGGCATTTCAGCCGCCGAAATTCGCCCGCCCGCGTCTGCTGGTGCTGCATTCCTCGGAGCACGGCCGCTCGGGAACCCTCTGGATGGGCGAAGAAATCTGCCGCCGCCTGTCGGACATCTGCGAAATCACGGAGGTCTCGCTGCAAAACGGCACCATCCACGAC
>CAKUNB010000121.1 GCA_934668285.1 uncultured Oscillospiraceae bacterium
AACATCTATTCTACTTATAACATCAGCAAAAACTTCCACGGCGTGGCGCAGGCGAAGGCCGTTATCTTCTTCCTGCTGGTCGCCGTTCTGGCAATTATTCAGCAAAAGGCGACTTCTCGGAAGGAGGTGCAGCAGTAATGCAGAACAGATCGAAGCTTAGAAAGCACCGCGAGTATTCTGCCGGAAGCACTGTTCTGACGATTGTGTTCACCCTGATCTGCTTGGTCTGGGTGATGCCAGTCATCGAGGTGCTGCTCAACTCCTTCAAGTCCAATAACGCCATCAACATGGAGCTCTTTGCCCTGCCGAACAGCGAGACGTTCATGGGCATGGAGAACTACGCCACCGGCATGACCTTCGGCCAGTATCCCTTCCTCAAGTCCGCGCTGTACAGCCTTGTGATTTCCGTGGTGTCCACGGTGCTGATCCTCCTGTGCTGCTCGATGGCGGCGTGGTATATTGTCCGCGTTCAGAGTTGGTTTGCCCGCGTGTTCTATTATCTCTGCCTGTTCTCCATGATTGTGCCCTTCCAGATGGTGATGTTCACCCTGACGAGCACGGCCAGAAAGCTCTCGCTTGATACGCCGTGGACCATTCCGGTGATCTACCTCGGCTTCGGCGCGGGCCTTGCGATCTTCATGTTCTCGGGCTTTGTCAAGAGCCTGCCGCTGGAAATTGAAGAGGCTGCCGCCATCGATGGCTGCGGCCCTGTGCGTACCTTCTTCTCCGTTGTGCTGCCGATGCTGCGGCCGAGCCTGATCTCTGTCGGCATTCTGGAGCTGATGTGGGTCTGGAACGACTATCTGCTGCCGTATCTGGTGCTTGACGTCACCGAGTACCGGACGCTGCCGATCCATGTGCAGTACCTCAAGGGCAGCTACGGCACCGTCGACCTCGGCGCAACGATGGCGATCATTATGCTCAGCATCCTGCCGATCATTCTGGTCTACCTCTTCTGCCAAAAGTATATTATCAAGGGCGTTGCAGCCGGAGCGGTTAAGGGCTAAGGCATGACGGTCAAGGACCTTTCCCGCGAAACAGGCTACTCCGTTGGCACGATTTCCCGTGTGCTGAACAATCATCCCAGCGTCAGCGAGAAGGCGCGAAGGGAGATTACCGCTGCGATCGAGCGCTCCGGCTTCGAGCGCAACGAAAATGCCAAAAATCTCAAGCAGCAGAAAAACGAAGGCGTGCTCGTGCTGGTCAAGGGACGGAAAAACGAGCTGTTTGCCGCCATTATCGAGCGGCTGCAGCAGTTCTTTGACCGTACCAGCTACACCATGATGCTTGATTACTTCGATGAAGGCGAGGACGAGGTTCGCCATGCGGCGCATCTGTGCCTCATCAAAAAGCCGCAGGGGCTGCTCTTTCTCGGCGGCAACTGCCTGAACTTCCGCGCCGCCTTCTCCAGAATCAATATCCCCGCCGTGCTGCTGACGGGCAACGCCGCCGCGCTGCCGTTTGCGAACCTCTCCAGCGTCTCTACCGACGACGCGGCCGCCGCCGATTGCGCGGTGTCGTATCTGATTGAGCAGGGGCATCGGGAGATTGCCGTCATCGGCGGCGATCCGGACATTTCCGACACGTCGCGCATGCGTCTTGCCGGCTGCCTGCGGGCTATGCAGCGCAGCGGCATCGACGGGCCGGTGGCGCGGGAGGCCAATCTGTATTCCTACGAGGGCGGCTACTGCACCACGCGGCGGATTCTTGCCTCGGGCGTTTCCTTTACGGCGCTGTTTGCCATGGCGGACGTCATGGCCGTCGGCGCGATTCGGGCGCTGCGGGACGCTGGCTACCGCGTGCCGGAGGACGTTTCGGTCTGCGGCTTCGACGGCCTGCCGCTGAGCGACTTCTATCTGCCGCAGCTTACCACCGTCCGGCAGGCGGCGGACGAAATTGCCGACCACGGCGCGCGCCTTTTGCTTGACAGCATCGAGCAGACCGGCACGGCGCGGCGGCATGAAACCATTCCCTTTTCCCTTGCAAAACGCGAAAGCGTCCGGACGCTCCGGACAAATACTTCAGAATAGAAAGCGTGAATTCTCATGAGAAGCTCCGGAATTTTGATGCACATTTCCTCGCTCCCTTCGCCCTACGGCATCGGAACGCTCGGTAAGGCAGCGTATGAATTTGCTGATTTTTTGAAGGCGGCAGGGCAGCACTACTGGCAGCTTCTGCCCATCGGCCCGACCAGCTACGGCGACAGCCCCTATCAGTCGTTCAGCACCTGCGCGGGCAACCCCTATTTCATCGATCTTGACCTTCTGATCGCCGACGGTCTGCTCGAGCAGAGCGAGGTCGACGCAATCGACTGGGCGCAGCACAGCGAGCGCGTGGACTACGGCTTCCAGTTCTCCGTGCGGTTTGATCTGCTGTACAAGGCCTTCCTGCGCGGCCGCGACCGCGATTTTGACGCAATCCGCCGCTTCCGCGAGGAAAATCCGTGGGTCGAAAACTACGCGCTGTATATGGCGCTCAAGCGCAGCAACGGCATGCGCTCGTGGGAATTCTGGCCGGAGGAGCTTCGCCTCCGCCACCCCGGCGCTGCGGAGACCTACGCCATCCACGTGGCCGACGACATCAATTTCTTTATCTACCTGCAGCTGCTGTTTTTCAAGCAGTGGAACGCGCTGCGCGACTACGTGCACGGACTGGGCATTGAGATCATCGGCGACCTGCCGATTTATGTGCCCTACGATTCGTGCGACGTCTGGGCAAATCCCGAGCTGTTCCAGCTCGAGCAGGGCACGCCGACCGGCGTTGCGGGCTGCCCGCCGGACTGCTTCTCCGAGGACGGCCAGCTCTGGGGCAACCCGCTGTACGACTGGGACAGGATGCAGCAGGACGGCTTTGCGTGGTGGATGGAGCGCATCCGCGCCGCTTCGCGCCTGTTCGACGTGATCCGCATCGACCATTTCCGCGGGCTGGAAAGCTATTGGGCAGTTCCCTATGGCGACACGACCGCCAGAAACGGCCGCTGGGTCAAGGGGCCGGATCATGCGTTTATCAACCGGCTGCATGAGGTGTTTCCCGACCTGCGGCTGATTGCGGAGGATCTTGGCTTCCTGACGGAGGACGTGATTCGCCTGCAGCATGACTCGGGCTACCCCGGCATGAAGGTGCTGGAATTTGCCTTCGATCCGCGCGAACCGAGCAATTATCTGCCGCACCGCTATCCGACGAACTGCATCTGCTACAGCGGTACGCATGACAATGAGACGCTGGCCCAGTGGGTGGACGGCGCGGACGATGTGGTACGCGCCTACGCGGCGGAATACCTCGGCACGACGACCGACGCGCTCTGCGAGGGCATCCTGCGGGCGGGTATGGCGAGCGTGGCGGATACCTTCATCGCGCAGATGCAGGACTATCTCGGCCTCGGCGCGTCGGCGCGCATGAACACGCCCGGCACCCTCAGCACCGCCAACTGGAGCTGGCGCATGGAGAAGGATGCGATCACACGCGAGCTTACCGCAAAGATCCACCGCATGACGCAGCTCTACGAACGCGAGCCGTAACAGAACAAACAAACCGCCCCGCGCAGCCCAAAAGGCCGCGCAGGGCGGTTTTTGCGTTGATGCAGAAAGTATCGAAAATCATTCGTAGGGCGGGGTGCCCCCACCCCGCCGCGTGTAGGAAGTATCATTTCATGCGTAGGGGCCGATGCCCACATCGGCCCGTTGCAGGCAGATTTAGTGAATCGTGAATGGTGAATAGTGAATAATGGTGGTGTGCCTTACGGCACAAATTAAAAATCCGCTGCGGCGGGGACGAGGGACTCCTTCAGTCATGGCCTGCGGCGCGGGGAAGGGACGCTGATTGCTTTACGTCGGCTTTTCTTCCTCTGAAGGCTCGGGAGGTGTTGGACTGACCGGCGTCTCGGTTGCTTCGGCTTCCTTGGAAGGCTCCGGCGCTTCCTCCGGCGCTTTCTCCGGTGATTCTTCCATCACTTCTTCTTGGTTTTCTTCCCAGTCGGTACCCTTGAGATACTCTGTCAGGTCGGGGAGGTCGGCGGGGGGCATGGCGGCATAGTCTGTTTCCGGATCGAACAGCCCGAGCGCGTCGAGGTGCTCTTCCAGAACGAACGCGTCTGCCGTGTCCTTTTCCGTCTCCGGCTTGTTGGGGTCGGGCAGGAGGGTGAAGCCGCGCTTTCTGCGCAGCAGGAGCAGGAGCGCCAGCAGCGCAATGCCGCCGCAGGAGATCAGCGCGCCGAGCTTCAGGCCGGGCGCGGTGAAGCGGAATTCCACGTCGTGCATGCCGGCGCTCAGCGGCAGCGCGATCACCGCGTCGGTGAGCTTGACGTTTTCCGCCTTGGGGTCGTAGGTTGCGGCAATTTCGACGGGCTTGCCGTCGACATAGGCAGTCCAGCCTTTTTCATAGGGGATGGAGGTATACAGCAGGCCGTCCTGCTTGACCGCGACGGTGCCGCGGATGCGGGTGTCGCTGAACGCGGTCAGCACCAGCGGCTCGTCCCGCAGCAGGGCGATGCCCTCGTCGAGCGCCGCGTTGTTCTGCTGCGCGAATTCCAGCCGGAAGGTCGTGCCCTTGCCGGAGGCGATATCAAAGGTCAGGGCAAGCTTGTCGCCCGCCTTGAGGTCGCCGAGGCAGAACACCGTCCGCGCCGAGATATCCAGCGTTTGCTCCAGCTCGTCGTTGCGGTAGACCTTGACCTTGCGGGTCTTTGTCTCGGGCCGGTAGAGGCTAAAGGCGTACACGCCGTCGGCGGGAATGTCATATTCCAGCCGGAAGGTATTGTCCCCGCTGCCGTTGGCCGTCGAATAGCGATAGAGATCGACCTCGCTGCCCTCGACCGAGAGCGTGCAGCCCTCTGGTGCGTACAGGCCGTCAGCGCTGAGGTAGGTGTACAGCGGCGCGTCCAGACCGGTCGCCAGACGGAACAGCTCCGCCTGCTCGTGCAGCGGCTTGGTGCTGCTGTTATCCGCCACGAACTCGCCGAGCGCGGACTCAGTCATAAAGCCGAGCGACACATAGGCCTGATTGCGCAGCAGATTGACCTCGCCGGAGGCGAGCACCAGCTCGTTGTAGCTCCTGTTGCGGTGGCTGCCGGAGCGGTCGAGCAGGTATTTGATGTTCATCATCAGGTTGGCAAAGGGTGTGTTTTCGTAGTAGGCATAGCGGTTGCTGCCCGGCCACGAGGCCAGACCAAGCGAGCCGCTGAAGCGGTTAAAATTGACGTTCGTCGAGGAATTGAAGACGGTCACGCCGTGGTAGCCGTTGAGCGCGCCGTCGTTGAGCGTCTGCGTCTGCGTGGTCTCCGTGCGGTAGAACAGCTCGCTGTCATTTTCGCGCAGGTAGGTCAGCAGCTGCTGCACGTCGTCGTTGTCCTGCGGATAGCCCGTGCGGGAGG
>CAKUNB010000122.1 GCA_934668285.1 uncultured Oscillospiraceae bacterium
TCTGTTAAAAAGCTTGAAAAGCTTTTTATAGCGCCAAAGGCGCGTCAGATTCTGCATGAGACGGCGCATCGTGCCCTTGCACGATGCGAGTGTGCGTAGCACATGGGATTCTTGATGAAATATTTTCATCAAGAATCAGTATCAGCGGCTGGCAGTTCAATGACTGCCAGCCGTTTTCCTGCGTTGAAAGGCCACTGTTACGGTATTATCGCAAATGCACATATGCATCGTAAAATAGTATGACGGAATAACTTTTTGGCTTTTACTCCAAATTGATTGAAAATAGACTTGCAAATTCCTTCGGTTTGTGTAAAATAAAATCAGGCTCGTTTTTGCGCGGCGCAGAGAGAGCGTACGCACCCGCGCGGGCCAAATCAGGAGGAGAGATCAATGAAAAAACGAGTTACCAGTTTGCTCCTTGCGCTGTGTCTGCTGCTGTCGATCTTGCCGGTCGGGCTGGTCTACGGCGCGAACGAGGCAGCTCCGGCGGCTCCCAATGGGACAGCTGCGGTTGGCCAGCCGGCCGCATTGGCGGCGGGCACGATCACCCGTGCGCAGTGGATCCAGTCGTTGGTCAAGACGTTTGACATGACGGTCGAGGAGGCCCATGCGCCGGACAATTATTTCAGCGACCTGACCGGCGAGGAAGCGTATTACCGCGATATCCTCGTCGCGGTGCAGTTCGGCGTGATCGACATTCCGGTCGGCGAGGCTTTTGCCCCGGAGGGGGCAGCGACGCGTGAGTTTGCGGCGCAGACGCTGAATCAGTGCTTGGGCTTCCTGCACGATGCGAACGCGGGCTATACCTTCAGCGAATCGGCTTCGACCACGTATCGTGACGCGATCCAAGTCGCGATCGATCGCGGCTGGTTCGCGCTTTCCAATGGCAGCGCCTTGCCGCAGCAGGCGATCACGACCGCAGAACAAACGACGATGCTTGCCGACGCGGCTGCGGTCCTGAAAAGCCGCGAAATCGACACGACCTATGAGAATACATACACGTTCCAAAAGGATGTCATTGAGATCCCGAAGGGGACGGAGGTCAGCATCCTGCGAGACACCGTGACGATTGAAAACTGCCCCGTGACGCTGAAATCCGGAGATATCTTCGTTGTCTGGTACCAGTCGATCCCCTGCGCCTATGCCGCCTCTGCGGTCACGACGGCCGGGACGACAACGACCGTCACCGCGACCGCCATCACGGACGGCAGCGCCATCACCGGTGCGGAGGCACAGGGTATTCTGAATGCGGAGTTTGCGCAGTTTATCCCGGCTGAGGGGACAGAGGTCCTCTACGTGGATGAGGTCACGGGCGAGGAATACACGGATGCCCAAGAGGCCGACCGCGCCATCGCCGCCCATCAGGCCACGCGCGGAACGAAAAAACTGAAAACTTTACAGCTCCAAAAGACCATTCCGCTCGAAAACGACGGCTCCGTCACGGTATGTGCCAAAATCAAGAACCCGGTGATGACCTACCAGTTCAGCCTGTGGAACCGTGTTGCAAGCGTGACCCTGAAGGCGGATTACGAAATGAGCGTGAAGGCATCCCTTGATGTGACCGATAAGCTGCTGGTCAAGGAGCTGCTGCTGGGCTTCTGGGGCTGTCCGGGCATCGGCGGCATCAAGGTCGGCGCGAGCTACCAGATCCGCGGCTCCATCACCGGCATTTATTCCGGCAGTATGTGCGTCGGCATAGAGTATCGCGGCGGCTCCGGCTTCAGCTTCCCCAGAGAGTTCAAGTCCAAGGGCTTCAGCTTCGTGATCGAGGCCACGCTGAAGGCCGGTATGTCGGTCTCCATCGGCATCAACGATGTGCCGGACAATATGCTCGTCGGCAACGTTTCCGCCGACTTCGGCGTGAACGGCTCCGTGACGTACGCCACCTACACCGACAATGCTGCGCCGCGCACCTGCCTCCATACGGCGATGTATCTGTATTTGGACACTGCGGCCAATGTTTCCTATAATTTCGGCTTTGCGAGTGATGACTTCTCGCAGCGTGAGCGCGTGTGGACCGAGACGACCAGCCCCGTGCGCGTCGTCCACCACTATGAGGACGGCAAGGAGGTCGGCATCTGCACGCGGAGCTACTCCGGCGGCGGGACCGGCAGCGGCAAGTACTATACCCCCGGCAGCTCGAACTATTGGAACAGCGGCTGGGCGGGCGGCATCGGCGGCACGGCCTACGACGCCAGCGGCAAGCCCATCCCAATCTATGAATACACGGTAAGCGGCGACACCGCGACCATCACCAAGTATAACGGCGTCGGCACGTCGGTCGTCATCCCGAAGACCATTGACGGCTATACGATCGTTGCCATCGGCGGCAATGCCTTCTCGCACAATCAGCAGCTGACATCGGTAACGATCCCCGATACCGTTACGGTGCTGAAGGAGTTCGCGTTCTCCGGCTGCCCCGTTCTGGAAACGGTCGATCTTCCGGATTCCGTGACGGAGCTGGACTACCATGCATTTTCTGAGTGCAAGTCCCTAAGCTGGATCCGGCTCCCGAAGAACATCGAGCGGCTGGGCGGCGCGGTGTTTACCGGGTGCGACAGCCTGAAGTCTATTTACATTCCCAAATCCTTGAAAACCGCGGATACCTATTCCCGCTTTTATTGCGGGCCGTTCTATGACAGCGGTCTGGAGAAGGTGACCTTTGAGGAGGGAACGACCGCCGTCTTGGCGAACCTGTTCCGCGGCGCGAAAAAGCTCAAGAGCGTAACGCTGCTCGATACCATGACCTCGATCGGCGACCACGCCTTCGACGGCTGCGCGGCGCTGCGGGAAATTCAAATCGCGAATTCGGTCATATACCTCGGCGCGTTTGCGTTCCAGGACTGCACCGCGCTGAAAACGATCGGCCTGCCCGACTCGATCACCGCGATCAAGGAATACACCTTCCATAACTGCACGGCGCTCGAAACGATCGAGCTGCCGGATCGCGTTCGTTCGATCGGCTTCCATGCGTTCTCCTATTGCGAGAATCTGCGCAGCATCAAGCTCCCTGCACGCCTCAAGGAGATCGGCGGCACGGTCTTTACAGGCTGCGGAAATCTGAAATCCATTTGCATCCCCAAATCCCTGCAAAGCGCCGGGACGTATGCCAGTTTCCAGTATGGCGCGTTTTATAACAGTGGGCTGGAAACGGCGACCTTTGAGGAGGGGACGACCTGTGTTGTTGCGAACCTGTTCCGCGGCGCGGATAAGCTCAACAGTGTAACGCTGCTGGACACCATGACCTCGGTCGGAGCGAATGCCTTTGAGGACTGCGCGGCCTTGACGGAGCTGCAAGTCCCGGACTCGGTCACGAGCATCGGCGGCTATGCCTTCCGCAACAGCGGTCTGCGCTCCTTCCATCTTTCGAGCAGCGTAACGGAGCTGGGCGTGAACATCTTCGAGCGCTGCAAGGTGCTGACGGAAGTTACGTGGGACAGCCCCTATCCCCAAATCCCGGAGCATATGTTCACCGATTGCACCGCACTGAAGACGTTTGACATCCCGAAGACGGTGACTTCTGTCGGCTTCTGCGCATTTTACAACTGCACCGCGCTCACGACAGTGACGGGCGGGCAGAACGTGGAATGGCTGGGCGATTCTGCGTTCTATCAGTGTTCGTCGCTGAAGGAGATCGCAATCTCGCCCGTCCTCACGACGATCGGTCTGAAGACGTTCCAGGATTGCACCTCACTGACCGCCATTGTGCTCCCGGACAGCCTTTCCCGCATCGGTCGCTATGCCTTTGACGGCTGCGCGGCCCTTCGGGAGGTGCGGCTCGGCAGCGGCTTGACGGCGATTCCGGATTACGCGTTCAGCAACTGCGGTGCACTGGAATCCATCATTTTGCCGTACCGCGTTCAGAGCGTTGGCACCAACGCGTTCCAGAACGATGTGAAGCTCACGTCGGTTACTATCCCGCGCAGCACGAAACAGATTGCGGAAAACGCATTCAGCTACCCCGCCAGACTGACGATCTACGGCGTTTCCGGCAGCTATGCCGAAACCTATGTCGGTCAGATCGGCGCGGCCTTTGTCCCAATCAATAAGCCTGCAACGGCGGTTTCCCTGCAAAGCACCGAGCTGAAGCTGGGACAGTTCGCTTCCGCGCGGCTGATCGTGACGATCACACCGGCGGATTTCACCGATGAGGTAACTTGGACGACCAGCAATCCCAAGGTGGCGACGGTGAATGATGCGGGCGTTGTGCAGGCGGTCGGCGCCGGGCAGTGTACGATTACTGTTACCGCCGGAAATGTCCGTGCCGAATGTGCCGTTACAGTCGGCGAGCAGCATGTTCATAACTATACGGCAAAGGTCACGCCGCCGACCTGTACCGAGCGCGGTTATACGACCCACACCTGCACCTGCGGCGACAGCTATGTGGATGCCTACACAAACGCGCTGGGCCACAATTGGGGCGCTCCGTCCTATGTCTGGGCGGCAAATAACAGCGCAGTTACGGCGACGCGCGTCTGTAAGCGCGACGGCGGTCACGTGGAAAGTGAAAAGGGCAAGGTCACTGCAACAGTGACGAAGGAAGCGACCTACGACGCCGAGGGCGAGATCGTTTACACTGCAACCTTTAAGAATGCGGCGTTTGCAGCGCAGACGAAGGTTGTCAAAACACCGAAGCTTGTGAAAAATCCGTTCTCGGATGTCAAAAACGGACAGTATTACACCGAGCCTGTCCTATGGGCGGTGGCGAACGGTATTACGACCGGCACGACCGCGACGACCTTCGGCCCCGACGAGGGCTGCACCCGCGCACAGGTGGTGACGTTCCTCTGGCGGGCGGCTGGGAAGCCAGTGCCGACGAGCAGCGTCAATCCGTTTGCGGACGTGAAGTCCGGTCAGTACTATTACAATGCAGTCCTCTGGGCGGTTGAGAAGGGCATCACGAACGGCACGGCGGCCACGACGTTCAGTCCGGACGACACCTGTACCCGCGCGCAGATCGTCACCTTCCTCTGGCGTTTCGCGGGCAAGCCCACGCCCACCAGCCAGAATAATCCGTTCCACGACGTCAGAACGACAGAATACTACGGCACCGCCGTCCTCTGGGCCGTCGAAAACGGCATCACCAACGGCACGAGCGCAACAACCTTCGACCCCGAAGCCACCTGCACCAGAGCACAGGTTGTGACGTTCTTGTACCGCGATATGAAAAAGTAAGATAAAATAACAAGAAGTGGCTGGCAGC
>CAKUNB010000123.1 GCA_934668285.1 uncultured Oscillospiraceae bacterium
CCCTTACGCCGATGGTCTTTACCGCGCGGCTGCAAAAGAAGGAGCATCCGGACTGCAAGATCGTCTTTGTCGGCCCGTGCGCCGCGAAAAAGCTCGAGGCCATGCGGCAGGACATCCGCAGCGACGTGGATTTCGTCCTGACGTTTGAAGAGCTGATGGGCATGTTCGAGGCCAAGGGCATCGACTTTGCCGCCATGCCCGACGGCGAGAGCCTGCGCGAGGGCACAGCTGCCGGACGCGGCTTTGCGGTCTCCGGCGGCGTGGCCGGCGCAGTGAAAAACGTCATTGCCAAAATTGCCCCGGAGCGCGAATGCAAAACCGCCAGCGCTGAGGGTCTGCGCGAGTGCCGCCAGCTCATGGCGCTGGCCAAGGCCGGAAAATACAACGGCTATCTGCTCGAGGGCATGGCCTGCCCCGGCGGCTGCATCGCGGGCGCGGGCACGCTCCTGCCGGTCGATTTGGCCGCCAAGGTCGTCGGCCGCTACCAATCCGAAGCCGATGCCAAGGACCCCCTCACCAGCAAATACAGCGACAAAGGCGAGGATTTAACCGAATAAAAGCTGACGCACCCGCCGGTTTGGCGGGTGCGCCGTGTTTTATGGAATTATTGCCGCAGGGCGCGGAGGGAATTGAGGATAGCCAGCATGGCCACGCCGACATCGGCGAAGATGGCCAGCCACATCGGTGCGTAGCCCAGCGCGCCCAGCACGAGGCAGACGCCCTTGACACCCAGCGCGAGGATGATGTTCTCCTTTGCAATGCGGCAGGTCTTGCGCGCAACATGCAGCAGATTCGGCAGGACGGACAGGTCGTCCTTCAGCAGCACCGCGTCCGCGGCCTCGACCGCCGCGTCCGAGCCGACGCCGCCCATGGCGATACCGGCATCGGCCACCGTCAGCACCGGCGCGTCGTTCACGCCGTCGCCGACGAACGCGACCGTTTCCTGCCGCTGCTCGACGAGCGCGACCTTATCCTGCGGCAGGAGCTGCGCGTGGAATTCGTCCACACCGGCCTCCTTGGCCACGGCGGCAGCCGCCTCCTCGCGGTCGCCGGTCAGCATGACCGCCTTACGCACGCCCATGCTGTGCAGCTTGCGCAGCGTTTCCGCCGTGCCGTCGCGGAGGGTGTCGCCGAGGACGATCGTGCCAAGGTACTGCTCATTTTTCGCCACATAAAGCACCGTTCCGACAAAGCTCTCGGCAGGAATCTCAACGCCGAGCTGCTCCATCAGGCGGCGGTTGCCGACGGCGACGGACGCGCCGTCCACCGTTGCGGTAATGCCGTTACCGGCGGTTTCGCGGATATTCTCCGCCGCCTCGCCGCAATCCGGTGCAGCAGCACGGAGCGCGTGGGCAATAGGATGGTTGGAATACTGCTCGCAGCGGGCCGCGATGCACAGAATCTCGTCGCGATTCTCGCCGCGCACCTGCTGAACGGAGAACTCGCCCTTCGTCAGCGTGCCGGTCTTGTCAAAGACCATCGTCTCAACCTTGGCCAGCGCCTCCAGCGCACTGCCGCCCTTGACGATGATGCCCAGCTTCGCCGCCGCACCCATGCCGGAGAAGAAGCTCAGCGGCACGGAAATGACCAGCGCACACGGGCACGAAATAACGAGGAAGGACAGCGCACGCGTCAGCCACTCGGTAAACGGCTGGCCAAAGCACAGCGGCGGGATGGCCGCCAGCAGCACCGCCGCGCCGATGACACTCGGCGTGTAATACTTGGCAAAGCGGGTAATCAGGCGCTCGGAGGCCGCCTTCTTCTCCGTCGCCTGCTCCACGAGGGTCAGAATACGTGCGACGGTCGACTGCTCATACGCGCTCTCGGCGCGGATTTTCAGGACGCCGGTCAGGTTAACGCTGCCGGAGACAACCGTGTCGCCCGTCCGGACCTCCGCCGGAATGGACTCGCCGGTGATCTTCGAGGTGTCCAGCGAGCTTTCGCCCTCGACGATCTCTCCGTCCACAGGGATGCGCTCGCCGGGGCGAACCAGCAGCAGCTCACCCGCGCCGACCTCCTCCGGCTCGACCTCGACCTCCTTGCCGTCGCGCAGGACGACCGCGCGATCCGGCCGGAGATCCATCAGGCCGCTGATCGACTTGCGCGACCGCTCGACCGCGATATGCTCGAACAGCTCGCCGATCTGATACAGAACCATAACGCCTGCGGCCTCTGCCCAGTCCTGCATCGCAACGGCGCAGACCGTCGCAAGGGCCATCAGGAAATTTTCATCAAAGAACTGCCCGCGGAACACATTGCACACGGCGTCCCAGAGGACGTCGTAGCCTGAAAGCAGCCATGCCGCCAGCATGAAACCGGCCTTCCACCAGCCATCGAGGCAGAAGCCGACGCCCATCAGAACTGCCGACGCTATGATGCGGGCCAGCTCGATTTTCTGGCGGCGTTTCATGCAAGCACCTCGCAGTCCGGCTCGACCTTGGCGATGGTCTTTTTGACCTTGCCGAGGACTTCGGCCTCGTCAGCGTCGTCGGCGAAGGTCAGGGTCATTCTCTGGGTGAAGAAATTGACCGTCGCTTCCTCGATCTCGGGCAGCTTGTTGATCGCCCGCTCCATCTTTGCCGCGCAGTTCGCGCAATCCAGATCCTTCAATTTGTAGCTCTTTTTCATTTTTAGTTACTCCTCAATATGTTCTTTTGCCATGCCGATGATCGTTTTGACGTGTTCGTCGGCCAGCATATAATAAACCATTCTGCCCTCGCGGCGGCTGCGGACGAGCTTGGCCTGCTTGAGCAGGCGGAGCTGATGGGAAATCGCTGAAATGCTCAGCCCCAGCGCCTCGCAGAGATCCGTTACGTTCATCTCCTGCCGGAACATGGCGTAGAGGATGCGGATGCGCGTCGAATCGCCGAACACCTTGAACAGCTCGGCCATCTCGAACAGTTCTTCCTCCTCCAGCCCGCACAGCGCGTCGCGGTGCTCCGCCTTCGTTTTGTCCATTCGTTTCTCCCCCTGCGTTTCGGTCGTTTTCTCGTTTGAACATTTGAGCACTTGTTCAAGTGTGATTGTATCGTACCACGCTCCTCCGCTCTTGTCAAGGTCTTTTTGAAAAAAATCCAAAAAAATCGGGCGGGACATTTTGTCCCGCCCGGCGTGCATTATGGCTCCCGGTGCCAGATTGTCAGGCTCTCGTCCGGCGCATCCCAGATCGTATAGCCATTTTCCGTCAGCAATTGAATGAATTGCTCGCGCGTCCACGTTTCCCACGGGGTCGTCGAATAGCGCTTGTAACTCGTCTTTCCGTCCATCACCACGTACTCCGACGACAGCAGATGCTCCACCGAGCAGTATTGCAGATCGTAAAGCGTCGGGCAATCAGCCAGCGGGACGGTATAAAACGTCGTCGCCGTAATGACCGTGTCGCGCGGAATCCGGTCCAGATGCTCCGCAATCAGCTGCGTGCGCGCCTCGGTTTCGTGGTAGTACTCCGTGGCGGCGCTCGCCACCGGCCCCACAGCCGCGCCGGTAAAGCTCAGGCTCAGCACCAGCGCCGCCAGCACCGGCGCGGCCTGCGCCTGCCGGTCCTTCGCTCCGTCGGTCAGGTCGCACAGATTCACCACCGTCAGGTAGAACAAAAACGCCGTCGCACCGTAGGTGTACTGGAACAGCACGTCGTGCTGATAGGGATAGTCCGAAAGCAGATTGAACAGCACATAGGGAATGAGCAGCACAAACCGCTCCAGCCGCCGTGTCAGCAGCGGCAGCCCCAGCAGCGGCAGCAGCGTCTGCGCAAGGAAGCCCAGCTTTTCCTGCTCCACGCACTCGGCAATCACCTTCATCGGCAAAAGCAGCACAGTCTTGATCACGTCGAGCAGCGAATCCGAGCCTTCCGGCATGAGATTGCCGTAGCGATAGCTCATCACGCCCTCGCCCTCCGCGCTCAGAAGGCTCGTCACGCACAGGAAATACACCAAAGCCCCCGCCAGCAGGCAGCCTCCCGCCGCCAGCCGCCAACGGTCGCGCCGCAGCAGGCCCTCGAGCAGCACATAAAGTCCGATCACTGCCACATAAACCGCCGCGTCCTCCTTGACCAGCAGCGTCAGCGCGGCAAAGAGGGCAACGCCCCAGCCCCGCCGCCGCTCCAAGAAATCGAACAGCCACAGCAGCAGCGGCGTCAGGAACACGTTCTCGTGCAGATCGTAGCTCATGCCGCCGGAATAGGCCGGATAGGCCAGCAGCAGGCCGCACAGCAGCGCCGCCGTCAGGCCGGTGCAGCCGTTGCGCCGCGCAATCCGCCAGAGCGGAATCACCGCCGAGGCCAGCGCCGCAATCTGCGACAGCTCCAGCGTCACCGCCGACGGAAACAGCGCAAAAACCGGCAAAAACAGGTAATAGATCGGCGAAACATGGACTGCAAAATGAGACATCACGCCGTCGCGCTCCAGCGTCGTGTTCGGCAGGCCGGTCGTGCGCATTGTGTGGAACATCTGCGTAAAAATGCCCATGTCATACGTCGGGCAGGCCAGCGACAGCACGCGGCAGACCAGCCAGTACCCCGTCAGTCCGCAAAACGCCGCCGCAAACAGCGCCGCCAGAAGCCAGCACCGGCTTTTCTCGGCCGGCTTTTGCAGCTCCGGCGCATCGCTCCGCACACCCTTTCGCGCATAGACCAGCAGCAGCGCCAGAATCAGACCGCAGGCAATCAGCAGCGGCAGCTGAAACGCCGACACCAGCGCCGTAACGGCGTACCACAAAAAGGCCGCCGCCAGCGCCCAGCGCTCCGCGCGCTCCGTCTGCCAGACCCATGCCGCCGCGTGCAGCAGCGCAAAGCACCCCGCCGCAAGCATCAGCAACAGCGGAAACGACATCGCCTCCGCCCCCGCCATCGTGTCCGGCGGGCGGAGCGCGGCGGGCAGGAGCGTATACAGCGCCGCGCAGCTGATCATCCACGCAAGCAGCGCCCGCCGGATCAGATCGCCCGCCCGCAGCAGCTCGCGCTTATCCCTGCGTTGCCTCAGCATCCGCAGCTTCGCCTCCTTCGTCTAAGAACAAAAGGTCAAGGTCGACCCCGACCGGAATGCCCGCAACCGTTCCGGCATCGGAGTATTGCAGGCAGTTAAAGGCGTACCGGAACGTCGGCACATCGCCGTATTCCGCCAGCCAGAGGGAATAAGTCTCCAGCTTTTCCAGATCATAATACAGGTAGCCC
>CAKUNB010000124.1 GCA_934668285.1 uncultured Oscillospiraceae bacterium
GGCGATTTCCTCTAAGAAGCCGTTCAGCGTGGGGGGATCGTTATTTTCCATGTAAGTAACGAGCGAGGATTTCAGTTCGCGGACGTTTTCCAGCCGGGTGCGGCTTTCCACGTCGTCCTTCTGCGTGAGCATGGCGGTGTAGCCCGTGCGAATGAGCAGCTCCTCGTAAAACTCCGGCAGCGGCAGCTCGTGCAGCAGCGCGGCGCACTCCTCGATCATGGTTGAAAACGCCTGCAGCTTCGCCACCGCGCGGTCGAGCTGGTTATAGTCCCGCGCGTTGCGGATGATGTCGTACATTGGCTTGTGCTCGGCGCGGCCGAACATGGCGACGGTCTCCACCGTCTTCGCGCCGATGCCGCGCGGGGGCTGATTGATAATACGGCTCAGGCGCAGATCGTCGGCGCGGTTGTTGATGACCCACAGGTAGGCCAGCATGTCCTTGACCTCCGCGCGGTCGAAGAAGCGCGTGCCGCCGATGATGCGATAGCGCACGCCGGAGCGCCGGAAGGCATATTCCAGCGCGTTTGACTGCGCGTTCGTGCGGTAGAGGACAGCGAATTTGTTAAAGCCCACGCCGTGCGACTCGGAGAGAATCTGATTCGCAACGAAATTTGCCTCGTCGCTCTCGTTCATCGCCTCGTAGTGCAAAATCGGCTCGCCGCCGCCGTTGTTTGTCCAGAGGCGCTTGCCCTTGCGCCCGCGATTGTTGGCGATGACGGCGTTGGCAGCATCCAGAATCCGCTGCGTGGAACGGTAGTTTTGCTCCAAGCGGATCGTCCGCGCGCCGTGGTAGTGCTTTTCAAAGTCAAGAATGTTCTGGATCGTCGCCCCGCGGAAGCGGTAGATGCTCTGGTCGTCGTCGCCGACGACGCAGATGTTCTCATGCCGCCCCGCCAGAAGCGAGGCCAGCAGATATTGCAGATGGTTCGTGTCCTGATACTCGTCAATGAGGACATAGCGGAATTTGCGCTGATAATAGTCCCGCGCATCCTCGAACTGCTGCAGAATCTGCACCGTCAGCAGGATGATATCGTCAAAATCCACCGCGTTGGAGGCGCGCAGGCGCTCCTGATACGCGCCATAAAGCTCGGCGATGCGGCGCAGGCGGTAGTCGTCGCCCGCGTCGCGCAGGCAATCGTCCGGCGAGGCCATTTTGTCCTTGGCCTTGGAGATCATGCCGAGAACGGTTCTGGGCGGAAACACCTTTTCATCGAGGTTCTTCTCCCGCAGCAGCTCCTTGACCACGCGCTCGGAGTCCGCCGTGTCATAGATCGTGAAGCTGCGGTCGTAGCCGATACGCTCGATCTCGCGGCGCAGAATGCGGCAGCAGGCAGAGTGGAAGGTCATGGCCCAGACGTCGTTCGCCTCCGGCCCGAGCATGTTGGCAAGGCGCTCCTTCAGCTCATTTGCCGCCTTGTTGGTAAAGGTAATGGCGATAATCGACCACGGCACAGCCGGATGCAGCGCGGCGAGCGCATCGGCGTGTTCCCTTCCCTCCTCGGTGGGCTGCGCCGCCTGCGCCTCGAGGAAGAGCACATCCTCCTGCGTGATCTCGGGCGGCACCTCGGTGCTGTCGCTGCCGCAGCCGAAGCGGATGAGGTTGGCAATGCGATTGATGAGGACGGTGGTCTTGCCGCTGCCCGCACCGGCGAGCAGGAGCAGCGGCCCCTCCGTCGTCGTTACGGCCTCGAGCTGGCGGGGGTTCATATTGGAAAACTGCCGCGCAATATAGGCATTCCGCGCGGCAACAAAACGGGCTTCAAAGGATTCTGTCATAGCGGTTCTCGTTTCTTTTTGATTTTACCTCTTTATTTTACTGCATTTCGTCCCGAAAAGAAAGTACCGAATAAAATTTATTGTTTTGCTTTTTCGCGCTGTCATGCTATAATGACAGCATCTACACGTCGGAGGAGACCGCCATGTCCATTTCTGCCAGCGCCCCTTGGTTCCACTATTACGGCACGATGCCGCGCACGATCGATTACCCCCGCACGACGCTCTATGCCCAGCTGGCGCAGACCGCGCGGCGCTATCCGAGGGACACGGCCTACGAGTTCATGGGGCGGCGGACGAGCTATGCCGCACTGCTGGCGCGTATCGATCGGGCGGCGCTGGCGCTGCAAACGCTCGGCATCGGAAAGGGCGACCGCGTGACGATCTGTATGCCCAACACGCCGCAGGCCGTGGACTGCTTCTACGCGCTCAGCCGCCTCGGCGCGGTGTCCAATATGATCCATCCGCTCTCCGCGCCGCAGGAGATCACGTTCTATCTCGACGTTTCGCACAGCAAGGCGATTTTGACGCTCGACCGCTTCTACGGGAAGGTGTCCGGCGCGGCGGCCAAGGCGGAGCAGCCGCCGAAGCTGCTCATTGCGCGCATCGAGGACGAGCTTTCCCTCCCGCTGCGGCTGGGCTTTTCGCTGACGGAGGCGAAAAAGTACCCCAAGCTGCCCGAAACCGGCTATCTGCTCTGGGCTGACGCGCTGAAAAATGCCGCCGGAGCGCTGCCCGCGCCGGACGAGGGCTATGCCGGCTGCGCCTCCATTCTCTATTCCGGCGGCACGACGGGCAAAACGAAGGGCATCTGCCTGTCCTCCTATAATTTTAATGCGCTGGCGCTGCAAACGATTGCCGCCAGCGGCGTGGAAACGCTGCACGGGCTGTCGATGCTGTCGGTCATGCCGGTCTTCCACGGCTTCGGCCTCGGCATCGGGATTCACACCGCTCTCGTCGGCGGCGCGAGCTGTATTCTGGTCCCGAATTTCAGCATCAAGACCTACGCCAAGCTCCTGCGGACGAAGAAGCCGAATTTTATTCCCGGCGTTCCGACGTTGTTTGAGGCGCTGCTGCGGGCGGACGGGCTGGAAAAGCTCGATATGTCCTTCCTCGTCGGCGTGTTCTCCGGCGGCGACAGCCTCTCGCCGGAGCTCAAGCGCAAGGTCGACGCGTTCCTGCGGGCACATCACGCCACGGTACAGATTCGCGAGGGCTACGGCACAACGGAATGCGTCACGGCAAGCTGCCTGACCCCGGCAGAATACGCCCGCGAGGGCTCCATCGGCGTTCCCTTCCCTGATACCTACTATAAAATCGTCCGCGTCGGCACGACCGAGGAGGTTGGGGCGGAGGTCGAGGGCGAAATCTGTCTGTCCGGCCCAACGGTCATGCTGGGCTATCTGGACAACCCAGAGGAGACCGCGCAGACCCTGCGCCGCCACGCCGACGGGCGCATCTGGCTGCACACCGGCGATCTGGGCAAGATGGATTGCGACGGCTTTGTCTATTTCCGCCAGCGCATCAAGCGCATGATCGTCACCTCCGGCTACAACGTCTACCCCAGCCAGCTGGAAAACATCATCGACGGGCACGAAAAGGTGCTGCTCTCGTGCGTCATCGGCGTGAAGGACCCTTACAAAATGCAGCGCATCAAGGCCTTTGTCGTCCTCAAGCCAGGCGTTGCGCCCTCCGAAGCGCTGAAAAAGGAGCTGCTGGCCTACTGCAAGGAGCGCATCGTGCGCTACGCACTGCCGTCGGAGATTGAATTCCGCGACGAGCTGCCGAAAACGCTCGTCGGCAAGGTCGCCTACCGCGAGCTGGAGGCGGAGGAGGCGGCCAAATGAAGAAAGAACGCATCTGGGAGCTGGACGCGCTGCGCGGGCTGTGCATTCTCGGCATGATCGTCGTCCATTTCGTCTTTGACCTCGTGTTTTTTGACGGGTTCGAGCTGACGCTGCCACTGTGGTTTCAGTATTTGCAGCAGTACGGTCACCTGTTTTTCATTCTCATCTCGGGCATCTGCGCCACGCTCGGCTCCAAGTCCTTCCGGCGCGGGCTGATCGTGTTCGGCGCGGGGCTGGCGGTGTCGTATACGACGCTCTTTGCCGATTATATCGTCGGGATGGCGGGGCTTCGCATCTGGTTCGGCATTTTGCATCTGCTGGGCCTGTGTATGCTGGTCTATCCGCTGTTCCGGCGGCTGCCGTGGTGGGCGCTGGCGCTGCTTGGGGCGGCGTTCGTGGCGCTCGGCATCTGGTTTGCACAGGTGACGGTTTCGGTCGATTTCCTGTTTCCGCTCGGGCTGCGCTCCGGTAATATATTCACAGGCAGTGATTATTTTCCCGTTTTCCCCGGCCTTGGCTGGTTCCTGCTCGGCGCGGCGCTCGGCAAGACCGTCTATCGCAAGCGCCGCAGCTTGCTGCCAAAGGCGCCGTCGGAATGTTGGCTTTTCCGGTTCCTGCGCTTCTGCGGCAGGCATTCGCTGGAGATTTATCTCCTGCATCAGCCTGTTTTGCTCGGGATCGCCGTTCTGATTGCCGCCCTTTGAGGCCGGACGAAGGCGAATTGTTCAAACTGTCCATTCTGCATTCGCAGCAGGAAGGAGATTTGTATAAATTTCCAGCTTGACTTTTGGCTTTTAAAGCATTATAGTGTTTGCAAAGCAAAACAAATCCAGCAGAGGAGGCCGCAGCAATGTTTTCTTGTTTCTTCCATCAAAATAATACTGCCTCCAATTCCGCGTTCTCTATGAACGCTTGCTTTGCTGCGGCTTTCGCTCTGCTTCTGATGGGTACCATGAGCATGGTATCCATTCTTTTTTCTATTTCCGTATCCATTATTATGATTTCCGTCCTGCTGCTTCTGGCACTGGGTGTCATTCTGGTACACGCAGCTCCGTCGAAGGAACGCGAAGTTCGGTAGTTTTGTTACCAAAACCGGCCTCGTCCTTTCGACGAAGGCCGGTTTTTGTATATACTTTTTTGTAAAGGAGAAAAGGAAAATGAAAAAGTTATTTGCAATGGTACTCGCAGTCGTAATGATTGTAGGGCTGTTTGCCGGCTGTGGCAAGCAGGACAGCTTTGATGGCAAGACGATCAAGCTCGGCTTCAGCGGCCCGCTGACGGGCGATGCCGCCATGTACGGCAACGCCGCCAAGAACGCCATCGAGTTGGCCGTCAAGGAAATCAACGCCCTCGGCGGTCTGCAATTCGAGCTCAATGCCAAGGACGATGTCAGCGACGCGGAGAAGGCCGTCAGCGCCTATAAGAGCCTCGTTGACTGGGGTATGCAGATTATGGTCGGTGCCGTCACCACCACTCCCTGCATCGCCGTCGCGGCCGAGGCCAACAAGGACCGTGTGTTCTGCCTGACCCCCTCCGCC
>CAKUNB010000125.1 GCA_934668285.1 uncultured Oscillospiraceae bacterium
TGAGCAGAAACAGACCAAGGACGATCAGGACGGGAACGGTGCGGTCATAGTCGGCAAGGACGATGTTTTCCACCTCGCCGTCCGTCAGGGAAAAGGTGACGGTCACCGGATCGCCGACGGCGAGCACCGTGCCGTAGAGGTAGCCGAGGTTGTTGGTCAGGGAATAGGTGCGGCCCTGATACGCGCCGGAGGTCAGCTCGACCTGCACCACCTGCTTGCCGATCGGGACGTCCTCAAAATCCTGCTGGCCCTGATAGACCTCGTCCTCAATTGCGACGACCTTGCCTCTTTCGTAGACAATGCCGGACTGCACGGCCGACTGCGGGACGGAGTCGGTCTGCTGCGCCGTACCGTAGAGGAAGAAGAAGGCGGCGCTGGCCAGCGTGAGAATTAAGAGAGCGGTCATGCGTGACGCAGCACTGCCGGTTGCTTTACCTGCCGGCAGGGGCGGTTTCTTTTCGGTGGGGACGGGCTTGGCCTGCCGCAGCGCCTGCCAGATGATCAGACCGCCGCCGAGCAGCGTCAGCAGCAGGCTTCCGTAGTGCAGAAGACCGCCGCCGTTGAGAATGCAGCAGATCAGCAGAACGGCCGCGCCAAGACAGCATACGGCTCCCGCGAGCAGAAACAGCAGGCTTTGCTTTTTCATCGGGTTACCTCCGTGGAGTCATACAATTTCATCCGGAATGTCCCTATTATAATAGGGAGGCGGCGGGAAGTCAAGACGCTGTCCGTGCTGCGCGGACAATCGGCGGCGTGGAAGGAGCAAAATTCCTGCTGCACTGTCCGGTTCGCTGCCGCCGGCGCCGCAGAGGGCAAATTGACCAAAGGCAGAATTTGCAATGATATTATACAAATTATAGCAATATAAGACGATACAAAAAGTCCGCTGCGCGGCGGGCAGTTGTGAGAATCGCCAAAAAATGAAAAGTCCGGACTTCGCGGACGTTTTGCTATAGAAATTCCCTGAAACTTGTGCTACCATGGGAATATCATTATCGGTGGCTCTGTGCGCTTTTTGCGGCGGAGCACGGGAAAATGTGAAGGAGGACATACGGATGAGAAATTATCTCAAGAGAACCGTTGCGGCCCTGCTGGTGCTCGTGATGGTTCTTGCAATGCTGCCCACGCTTGCGCTGGCGGCAGAGGACGAGCAATTCTCGGCAACCCCGCTGGACGGAATCCCGACTGACAATCAGGCGGTCGTGATTTACAGTGCTTCTGCGGCAGGTGTTTTTGCCAGCGGCGCTTCCGGCAGCATTGGCGTTTCTGCGGCGAAGGCAACCGAAGAAAGCAACAATATCACCGTCGGAAACGGCGCCGGTATTTACAAGCTGGTGAAAAACGCTGACGGCACTTATTACATTATGAGCGGCGGCAAGTACCTTTGGGTCGATTCCGACGAATCGCTCGAAGTGAAGGATACTGCCGAGAAAGGCACAAAGTGGAAGATCGCTGAGGCCAGCGGCTTTGACGGCTATACCATTTCCAACGCGGATGTCAAGTTCAAAAATAGTGATATCTACCTTGAGTACTACAACTCCTTTAAGGCGTGGACGATGTCGGAAATGTCTGCAATCTTCGCTTTCACGTTCTATTCCATCGACGAGACCGCTGCTGACCCCGACGGCGACGGCTACGTTGGCGAGAAGCCCGCTACCGGCGAGAAGCCTGCCGATGGCGACAAGGTTGTGATTTACAATGACTATGGCGGTGTTGCAGTCAGCTTCCAGTCGGATGATACCACATCGCCGAGCATGACCGGCACGGCTTCCTCGCTGAAAGAGGACGGCACGCTCAACGCGGGCAACGGCGCACTGATCTTTGACGTCAGCTTCGACGGCACCTATTACACCTTCAAAAACGGCGACAAATATCTCCGCACCTCTCCCAACACGAAGGGCGAGAACGGCAAGATCAATAACGCCGAGTGCCTGTACATGGATGAGCTGGACAGTGACTACAGCTATTGGACGCTGAAGGAAATGACCGGCGGCTATATGATGGTCAACAAGACTGCAAAGTACGGCTCCAGCAGCGTTGCAATTGAGTATTTCAGCAACTCTTTCAGCGGCTGGACCTACAACGGCAGCGCAAACCTCTTTGCCATGCGCTTCTTCAAGGTAACGGACGCGAAGAATCTCGGCTATGTGCTCAATCCGAAGGTCGACATTGCGGCGAAGGACGCGTATCTCGGCGTGGACTATGATTTCAGCTTCGTCCTCGACGAGCTGACGAAGGTCACGGACCTTACCGTGCAGTACTCCGTCGGCGGCGAGTACAAGGCCGTCAAGCCGACCGAAACCAAGACCTACAACTATGATGCGACCATCCCCGCCGCCGAGCTTGCGGGAAAGACCGCACTCACGCTCAAGATCGACGCAAAGAACGAGTACGGCATGGAATATTCCGCGACAAAGACCGTGGAAATCAAGGACGAGCCGCTGATCGTCTCCGTTTCCCCGCTGCCCAACGCGGCGACGCTGGAGGAAAAGCGGCCGGAGATTTCCGCGCAGATTGCAAACTGCGGCGAGAATCCCACCGTCGTGATGACCGTGGACGGCACGGCGGTCACGCCGACCGTGACGGCGGACAAGGTTTCCTATCAGGCTCCCGCGAACATGACGGACGACCGTCATATCGTGGATTTGCAGATCACCCGTGCCGACGGCAAGAAGGCCGAAATGACGTGGTCCTTCTTTGTCGGCGAGGCCGGTATGAGCCTCTACTTCGGCCAGATCCACTCCCATACCGCAGAGTATTCCGACGGCGCAGGTACGCTGGAGGATGCGTATGAGCACGCAATGCAGGCCGACGATGTGGACTTCCTCATCGTGACCGACCACTCCAACTACTTCGACGCCACCGGCACGGCCACGACGACCTCCTACTACAAACTGGACTCGCTGAAAAAGACCGACTCCGGCGATATGTCCCTGTGGGAGGAAGCCAGAGCGACCGCCGAGAAGTACAACGCTATGCGTACCGACTTCGTTGCAGCCTACGGCTACGAAATGACGTGGTCCGGCGGCCCCGGCCATACGAACACCTTCAACACCTACGGCACGGTCTCCCGCAACAATGCCGCCCTGAACGAGAAGACCAACAGCTATGCGGGCATGCACCTGTATAACGACCTGATGGTCAACGCGAACAACGGCGTCGCAGTCACGTATGACACCAGCTCCAAGACCCTCGTCGAGGACACCACCGTGACCGACGCCCGCACGAAGTACATTGAAGACGCGCCGGTCGTCTCCCAGTTCAACCACCCCGGCACGACCTTCGGCACCTTTGACGACTATGCGGGCTACACTCCGCTGCGCGACACCGTCCTGAACCTCATCGAGGTCGGCAACGGCGAGGGCGCGGTCGGCGGCAGCTCCTACTGGCCGAGCTACTCCGAATACGACAAGTGCCTTGCCAAGGGCTGGCACGTCGCGCCGACGAACAACCAGGATAACCACAAGGGCAAGTGGGGCGACGCCAACACCTGCCGCGACGTCGTTATGACCGACGACTTCACCGAGGCCGGTCTGTACCGTGCCTTCGCAGAGCGCCGCGTCTACTCCACCGAGGACCAGAATCTCCGCATTTACTACTACCTGAACGACCAGATCATGGGCTCCGTCGTTGACGTGGGCATGGAAGAGCCGAAGGAAGTCACCATCAGCCTCTCCATCTCCGACCCCGACGGCGAAAAGCTCGGCAAGATCGAGATCATCGGCGAAAATGGCCTGACCCTCAAGACCTACACTGCAGACGGCGCTACCTTCGAGCTGAAGGACACCATCCCGCACACCGATGCGTACTACTATGTCAAGGTCACGCAGGCCGACGGCGATATCGCCGTGACCGCGCCTGTCTGGATGGGCGAGGCGACCCCCATCACCTGCGACATTAAGAGCGACGCCGCTCTGAGCGTGACCGGTGAGAGCGAGACCATCACCTCCACCGTCACCAACGGCACCGAGAAGTCCTACCTGATCAACAAGGTCCGCTTCGTCATGACCGACGAAAACGGCAAGGAAACCACCATCAAGTCCTACGTGGAGAACATCGACCTCGCCGCCGGTGAAACCAAGACCTATTCCTTCTCCTACGAGCGCGAGCTCGCGGGCGACCAGACCATTCAGGTCATCTACTACGGCACCTGGGACGGAAAGAACTTCAAGGTGCAGCAGAGCATGAAGCAGAAGGTCTACGAGGCCGAGGGCCTGAGCCGTATCGCCATCGACGCCGGTCATGACAACTACTACGTCACCGGCGACTATGCGGGCAGCATGGGCAACTTCATCAAGTACGCCGCATCCAACGGTGCGCTGGTCAAGTACATCAACGAGGGCGAGTTCACCTACGAAAACCTCAAGCAGTACAAGATGCTGCTTCTGACGGTCAACTACGTCAGAAACGTCCGCAAGGCGAAGGACTACACCGCTGATGAGCTTGCCGCGCTGAAGAAGTACGTTGAGAACGGCGGCAACATCATCCTCTGCTCCAAGTCCGACCGAGACAACGCGTTCGATAACTGCGCGAACAACTCCAACCTTCTGCTGGAAACCATCGGCGCACACACCCGCGTCGTCAACGGCATCATCGTCGATAACGACATGAAGGCAAACGAGGCCTACCGTATCTACTTCTCCGGCAAGGAGAATCTGAACCTGAACCACCGCTTTGTCAAGGGTGCGTACACCTCCTCCAACGCCTTCGGCACCGTCCCCGCAGCCGACAACCAGACCGGCTTCCAAGTTTACAACGGCGGCCCGCTTCAGGTGACCGATAAGAGCAAGGTCGAGGTTCTCGTCCGTGGCTACCAGAGCACCTGGGGCTCGCACTACGACGGCTACTTTAACAGCAGTTCGTTCGAGCCGCAGTACGACCCGTCCAACACGACCTCCACGAGCGTCGAGATGGACAACGTCGCCATCATGACCTATGAGGACCTGTCCGGCGGCGGCTGGGTTGTAACCTCCGGCGTCACCTTCCTGTCCAACTATGACATCAAGGACGACCAGAACTACATCAACAAGTTCATCGTGCAGAACATCCTGCTCGAGCTGAGCGGCACGGAGCAGCTGACCCCCATCAGCACCGTCAAGAAGGTTCCCGAGAATCGCAGCGGCGAGGAGTACACCAT
>CAKUNB010000126.1 GCA_934668285.1 uncultured Oscillospiraceae bacterium
ATAGTCCTTTTTCCTGCGAGATGACTCTCGCCCGCAGCTCATTCATGCCTGTACCTCCGTATCTGAAAAGGATCTGCTGTAAACCGGCAAAACCCGTTTCCAAAACACAAGTCCGTTTACAAGCAAAAGCACGCCGAATCCGACTCTCGCTACCCATTCGGGCACAAGAAGCGCGATCCCGTTCATATCTCCGCCACCGAACAGACCACATAGGATGCTTAGGTAAAGCGGATCAATCAAAAGAAGCGCGATCGTGATGTAATACAGAACGGTGCGAAACAGCTTGCTTTCCGCAGTGCCGATCTTGTTTGCAAGCGCAACCAGCAGATACGCTACGCAGAAAGTTGCCACAGCACCTACAAGGCAGAAGATACCGAGCTGCGTATCTGTCATGCGTTCACGGAAAACATCGACCTGCACGCCAAGCCCCATAAATTTGATCTGACGGAACGCCCCTGTAAACAGGGCGTACAACAGGTGTGCTCCTTCGTGGACAAGATAATAGGCGATCACGGCCGCCAGAATACCGATGTATTGCCGTGCTCTCTTTGACATTGTTTTTCTCCTTTTCTTTTTCTCTGTCAGCGATCCGGAAACCGAACAAAAATTCTCAGTTTTCCTTCATTGTATTCAGCTATAACATTTCCACCCATCTTTTCGGTGAGCAGCTTGGCGATGGAATGCCCAAGCCCCGTTCCGCTTCTTGCGGTGTTTACTGTGTAAAAGCGCTCAAACAGATGTGCCGTTTGCATGGTATCTAAATCCTTAGCATGGTTTTCAAACCATACTGTGCCGTCGGGCGAGAGTCGAACGGATAAGTCCCCGTCAGAATACTTGGCGGCATTGGAAAGAATATTATCAAAAATCCGCCGCAGGGCGTGTCGGTCAAGTGTTCGCTCGATCTGCTGCTCCGATAGTTCAATATCGGGCACGATCCCGCGTTCGGAAAGCGTTCCGTAAAATCCTGCAAGGCTTTGCTCCAGAATGTCATTCAAACAAACCGGCTCAAAATGCAGTTCCTCCGTTGTTCCGGCAATGACCGAATACCGAAACAGCTCCTCGGTCAGCCCACGCATGGCATCGGTGCGTTCGCGGATCACGGAAAGATAGCGCTCTGACGCTTCAGACTGCGGCTGCTGCGCAAGCAAATCGAGGTAGCCGCAGATCGCAGTCAGTGGGGTGCGCAGATCGTGGGAAATGTTGGTGACCGCATTTTTTAATTCCATATCACCATGTTGCAGCTTTAGGCGCTCTTTGCGGAGCGCCTGAAGCTGACAGTTGATTTCCGAAGCAAGGGTACGCATGGCACGGTCGCCGGATGAAATGGAAATGAGCGTGTTCGTATCCGTTTTCAGCTTGTCATTCAGCTCCCGTGCGACTTCTTTCAGGGATGCACGCAGGGAGAGCAGGTACAGCAGCAGTCCGACAACGCAAAATGCAAGCGCAATGATGATCAGCACGACCCAAAACTCCATAACCACCTCTTACTTCAAATCCCGGCGTCGGAAAAACACTAAGCCGCATCCCGTTGACACAAGGAGAATGATCCCGTCATAAAGCGCTAGCATCGTCGGCTTTTCGGCGTCCATATCGCTGATCTGAAGCATCTGTCCTCCCGGTGTAAAGTCCTGCATAAATTCGTACACCTGCCGCTTGGTTCCGCTGATGTAATTGGGATTTTTCGTCTCCGGTTCCTCCACGGTCACGCCGTCCTCTGTATAGGAATAGCCCGCCAGATACTCCGGCTCATTCAGTGCAGAGGTGATGTAAACGCCGATGAAAAGCAGCACAAATACCAGCAGAATACATCCGGCAACCGTGTGCGATTTGTTTTGGCACAGCATGGCGATCAGCGTAAAGAGTGCCGTAAGGGCGGCCAGCAGAGCAAGGCTCAGCGCTCCGTACATCCCGAGCTTTGCCGGAGCGGATTGGATCTGCTCTCCCAGCAGAAGCCCGAGGGCACCTTGCGGAACAACAAAGGCAATGCTCAAAATGATTCCGGCGCAGCAGCAGGTGATGAGATTGGCAAGGTAGATATTGCCGCGCCGATGTCCGGCGATCAGTTTATTGCGCAATGTCCCACCGGAATAGTCGCTGCCGACAAACAGTGCAGCCAAAACCGAATTCAGAATCGGGCAAAGAATGGCACAGGTGAGAAGCCGGAAATCCATTACCCAAACGGCACCTTCCCGGTGAACATTGACGGCGTTGACCACCGTCATGAAAACGCCGAAAAACACCGTCAGGGCTGAAAGCAGCCGGAATGTTCTGTCGTGCCACAAGCGGGAAAGATTTGCTCTGAGCAGTTTACGCATGGTGCTCACCTCCTACAAGGTTCATATAAAAGCTCTCAAGGCTCTCATCCTGCTCCGTAAGATTTTTTACGGTGCAGTTTTCTTTTGCCAGTTCCGATACAAGTTCTGTAACCGGAATTTCGGCGTAAATATCCGCGTGCGTGTCGTCTATAATGCGGTATTCGGCTTTCATTCCGTCCAGTACACGGGCAAGCGCCTTCGTGTCGCTGACTTCAATGCGGACGCATTTGCGGCAGCGTGTCTCCAGCTCCTGTGCGCTCATCTCTTTTACCATGTGTCCGTCGTCGATAAACCCATAGTGCGTGGCAAGGCGAGAAAGCTCATCAAGAATGTGACTGGAGATCAGCACGGTAATCCCGTGTTCCCGGTTGAGTTTCAAAATCAGTTCACGCATTTCGATGATGCCCTGCGGGTCAAGGCCGTTTGTCGGCTCGTCCAGCACCAAGAAATCCGGTTTTCCCGAAAGGGCAATGGCAATGCCGAGCCGCTGGCGCATACCAAGCGAAAAATTCTTCGCTTTCTTTTTGCCGGTGTCTCCGAGTCCGACAAGATGCAACAGCTCGTCGATGCCGTCATCAGACGGAAGTCCGAGCACCCGATACTGCTGGCGGATGTTCTCCCGCGCCGTCATATCGGGGTAGATCGCCGGGCTTTCCACCACGGCACCCATTCTGCGGCGGCAGCGATAGATTTCAGTATCCGTATTCTTCGCACCGTAGAGGGTATAGCTACCGTCTGTCGGTTCCTGCAAGCCGCAGATCAGACGGATGAGTGTGGTTTTGCCTGCGCCGTTTCTGCCGACAAAGCCGTAGATCGCACCTTTCGGAATGCGCATCGTCAGACCGTTCAGCGCGGTAAAGCCACGGTAACGCTTTGTCACCGCATTCGTTTCAAGCACATATTCCATAAAATAAGTACCTCCTTTTGCTTGATACCTACATGGTACAGCGAAAAGGTCAAGACAGCGGTCAAGAAAATCATCCAGAAATCGTTAAGATTCCGAGTTCAGCCGAAAGCCGATCCCCCAGACCGCTTCAATATAGTCTTTTCCGGATGTGTCACGCAGCTTTCCGCGCAGGTTGCTGATATGTGTTTTCAGCGAATTTTCGGTGCAATCGGGCGTATCCTCTGCGATGCGGTCGAGCAGCACGGATTTTGCCAGAACCTGTCCGGGATTTCGCATCAGCAGTTTCAGTATGGCATATTCCGTTCTTGTCAGTGTGACAGAGATTCCGGCCAGACGAACTTCATGGGAAGAAGTATTCAGTGTCAGATCTCCGCAGGTTAAAACGGGTACAAGCGGGGAGTGTGCAGCCTCTCTTAGCCGCACCGCAACGCGCGCCAGCAGTTCCTTAGTGTTAAAGGGCTTTGTGAGATAGTCTGCCGCGCCGCCGAGAAGCAGGCTGACCTTATCCTGCACGGCCGCCTTTGCGCTGACGACAATAACAGGAATGCCGCTTAGCTGCGGCAGAAGCTCCTCGCCGCTCAGCCCCGGCAGCATCAGGTCGAGCAGAATCAGATTCGGACGGACATTTTTAAGCAGCATCTGTGCCTCCGTGCCGGAATAGGCACGCAGTACCGCATAGCCCTCCCGCTCCAAGACCTCTTGCTCCAGATTTCCGATCGTTTGGTCATCATCAATAATCAAAATCGACTGCATCATCACTCTGTACCAAAGCCCTTCTCTTTATGGGATGCCGAATAACCGTTTTCCACTTTTCCGGAGCAACCTTCCTTGCGTCAGACAGATAGATTTCGTGGTGTAATCTTTCCGTGCTCATATCATTTACATATCCGTTCTGCTCCAAATATGCATCCATAAGTGCGATAGTTGTAGGTTCATCATCAAATGCGCCCAAGTGCATGATCTGAACACACAAACCTTCATTGATCGTTATAAACTCCGCCGATGAGCAATTCAGCTTTTTCTTTTTTGTCGCAGTTTCAACTGACCATGCAAAGTCCTCTTTCGTTACGAAATCAGGCAAGCGAATAACGGAAATCCAGTTGAATGCGGACTTATCGGTAAAATCTATGCAGTCTGTATCACCCTGCCACCAAAAGCCTTCAAGCGGCGGAACGACATAGTCATAAAATCCTTTGATTTTGTGATCCGTTTTGCGGCTCATTTTCAGAGTGTATGCAACAGCATATAACACACGGATTGCTTGCTGATACGCCCCATTTATTCCGTTTGGATCACCCTTGCCTCTGACTGCAATATAATTTGCTTTCGGAATCGTTACGATTTCCGGTTTGTTTTTCGGCATATAAAATTCTTTGTATTCTTACTTAAAATCAAAAGCCATCGCTGCCTCCGCATATGATCTATTTGTTCAGTGACTTGATTTCGATCGGTGTCGCGTTCGCCACAAAGATCATGGCGTCATAGGCGTCCTGCGGGATGCGCCGGACGCGATAGCTTCTCGGAACGAAATCCATCAGAATGCTGTAGGATTCACCCAGAGAACCCATTGAAATATTATTTGAGGTATACTCCGTCAGTGCAGAGCCTTCCGGCACTTTGGAAAAATCCAAAAAGCTGACATCAAAGCCGCATTTCTTCGATGCTTTGGCAAGCGGGTTATGGGAGTAAAATGTATGGGCGATTCGCTTGCCGGTATACGGCTTCGGGAGATTGCAGACGGACTTGTAGAAATCTGTCCCGATGGCAAAATAACCGTCGCCAAGATTTTCGGCAAGCAGACTGCCGAGCACCGGTGTCCCGGCATTTTCGCATTG
>CAKUNB010000127.1 GCA_934668285.1 uncultured Oscillospiraceae bacterium
GTTATAGTCCTCGTAGAAGGTTTTCAGACTGAACGTCGGATAGCTGGCGCTGGCCAGCACCTCGCCGGTGTTAACCTTCATCACGACGCAGGCGCCTGCCTGTGCGTCCATGCCCTGCTTCTTGCTGCCGACGCCGTTCTTTTGCAGGTTGAGAATCATGGCCTCCAGCTGCGACTCGGCGAGGGCCTGCAGATTGATGTCGATGGTCAGCTCAACGTTGTTGCCGGCAATCGGCTCTGTGACGTAGGTCTCCTCCAGAATCGTTCCGTCGGCGGAGATGACGGTTTTGCGCAGGCCGTCGCGGCCGTGCAGCTGCTCCTCAAAGGCCTTTTCCAGTCCGTCCTTGCCGACCTTTGCGTCCATTTCGTAGTCGAGATCCTGATAGTACTCCCATTCCTCCGGATTCATGTCGCCGATTCGGCCGAGAATGTGCGGCGCATGGTCGGTATAATACTCGCGGACGGTGGAGGTCTCTACGTTCAGACCGGGGACGTTCAGATCGGTGATGGCCGCCAGCGAGGCGGAGTCGACGTCCTCCAGAAAGACATACGTCGGCAGCACCGTGCAGTAGCGCAGCGCCATTTCGTAGCGGATGGAGACGACCGCGCGGGCATCCTCCTCCGACCAGTCGACGGGTATGCTGTAGCGCTCGCGCATCCGCTTGACCAACTGGGGCGCGGAGATGTCGCTGTCCCAGTCGCGCGCCTGCAGGAACTGCTTGAAATAACCGACCCAGATCGAGTCGTACTGATCGGTCGTGTACTCATAGGGCTTTTCCATCGTCACGGGGAAGTGGTCGATATATTCCAGCCCGCGCTCCTGACACAGGTGAACCAGCTGGCGCAGGTATTCGTTGGGATTGTCGGAATTCACCAGCACATCCGCCACCAGCGCCAGATTGAACGAGGCGCGGTTGCCGACCAGAACGTTGCCGTTGCGGTCAAGAATCTCGCCGCGCGCCGCAGTGACGCGGGTGTAGTAGGTGAAGGAATTGGCGGGAGCGGCGCTTTCGGCGGAGCCTTCGGTGATCTGCACGTGATAGAGCTGCACCAGAAATACGCCCGCCATCACGGCGACCAGCGCCAGAAGCACGGTTACCCGAACTGAGAATTTATGTTGATTCATAACGCTCTCCGATTTTTGCAATGCGCTTGACCAGCCAGTAGACCGGCGGCTGCGCAAGCGTCGAAATCAGCACGCACGGCAGAAGCTTCGTAAGAAACAGCGAGCCGGAGGCGCCACTGAAAAAGAATTTCAGGAAAAACATCACGGACTGCTCAATTGCCACCGTGGCAAAGGCGGTAATCAGGCAGGGAATAAAGCGGTTGGCCAGCACCGCGCGGCTGAGGAGGCTGCCCGTGATCGGGACAATGGTCAGCACTGCGATTGCCACGCTGCCCTGATCGGCACCCGAGAGGCACCAGAGAAGGGAAGCGATCAGGGCAAACATGCCCCCGCGCTCCGGCCCCTCGCGCAGACAGACGCAGGCGATAACGACCGGCACAAAGTCGGGACACACCGACACGCGCCCTGCCAGCACCACCGTCTGCAGCATGGCTGCAAAGAGCAGCAGCAGCGAATACAAGGCCCAGCGCAGAAATCGCAGCCACTGCTGCGGCGTGATATAGAGTTTATCCAGCATGATCGCGCGGCTCCTTTGTCAGTCTTTGCTGTAGTCGGTAACGATGAATACCTGCTCGAGATTGTCAAAATCTGCGGCGGGCGTTAGCAGGGCGTACTTTGCCACGCCGGTTTCGTCGTAGCCCGCGTCCTCCACATAGCCCAGCACGAGATCCTTGGGATAGACGGTAGAGCCGGTGGTAATGACCTGATCGTTGTTGCGCAGCACGGCCTCGCTCGGCAGATACTTCATGCGCAGCTTGCCGTGCGTTTCGTCGGTATAGCTGCCCTGCACCACGCCGGTATAGCCCGACGAGGCGACGCTTGCGCTGATTTCCAGCGAGGAATCGAGCACCGTTGTGACGTTGGCCCAGTTCGGGCCGACTTCCTTGATGATGCCGATCACCTGATGGTATTCCGTGATAACGACCATACCCTCCTGCAGCCCGTCGTTGGTGCCCTTACCGATGGAGAAGGCGTTTTTCCAGTTCGAAGACTCCCACGAGATGATATACGCGTCGAGCAGCTTGTAATCCACGTGCTCGTCCATCAGGTGCATCAGCTCCCGCAGACGTTCGTTTTCACGTTCGAGGGCGTCGGCCTTGCGGGCCTCGTCCTCCAGCGCGGCGACGCGGCCCTGAAGATAGGCATTGTCGGCCTCCAGCGATTCGTAGCCGAACAGATAGTTGTAGTAGCGCTCGGCCTGACGGGTGATCGAGCTGACGCCGCTGCGGATGGGGGTAATGACGGTCTGCACGGCCTTCTGCGCCCATGTTGCGCCGAAGAGCGCGGAGACGATTGCCGTCACAACGGCAAGCACCAGCGCCAGCAGCATGATGAGCTTGACGCGGCCAGAAAACTGTTTTTTCACGGCAAATCCCTCAAACGCCCAGCAGCTTGACGCCGTGCTTGCGCAGCATCAGCGTCAGCGTGCAGATTGGCAGGCCCATGACGTTGTAGTAGTCGCCGTCCAGCCCGACAACGAACATGGACGCAAGGCCCTGAATGCCGTAGGCGCCTGCCTTGTCCGCAGGCTCGCCGGTTGCGATATAGTTGCGGATCTCCTGATCCGACAGCGGGCGGAAGCGCAGCGTCGTTGTTACGGTCGTCGTCTCTACGGTGTCGCCCTGCGCGACGGTCAGGCCGGTCATGACCTGATGCTCCCGTCCGGACAGGCGGCGCAGCATGGAAAAGGCGTCGCTCTCCGAGCGCGGCTTGCCCATGATCCGGCCGTCGCAGACGACGATGGTGTCCGCCGCGACGATGATATCGTCGTCGTGGCAGAGCGGATAGACCGCTTCGGCCTTGAGGCGGCTGACGCGCGCCGCCTCGTCGGCAGGGTTGGCGAAGAGATTCATCTCTTCGTCGTGCGGCGCGGTACGTACAATAAAGTCCAGCCCCATCCGCTGCAGCAGCTCCTGCCGCCGCGGCGATGCAGATGCAAGAATGATATCCATCGATTGATTCCTCCTAACGCTTCTATTCGACGCCCCGCAGATACAGCCCGCGGGTACACGCGCCGGGGTCAAAGACAGCCTCGCCGCTCCACGCGGCTATGACGCTGTCGATCTCGGCCGGATTCTCTGTGGTAAAGGAGAGCCGCAGCCCCCACATGCCGAGCTTGCGCAGCTCGGACTTTTTGTCCAGCAGGAATAGCTTCCGGCCGTTCAGAATGACGCTCCGGCAGGTGCCGCAGTCGCGGACGATGCGGAATTCCTCGCCCGTGCGGTCGATGAGCTTGGCCGGCCCGTTGGCACAGGCGCAGTCTCCGGCGCGGTTTTTCAGCAGACAGTTTTCCGTCAGCATCAGCGGCAGACGGCCATAGATCAGCATCTCTGTCGGCAGCGGCTTGGAAAGGTCGCGCAGCTGCGGCAGCATCGCCTCAAACGACGCGGTGACCGTTGTCAGGCCGAGCTGACGCATCGTGTTCATCGTGCGGGAGTTCAGAATGTTCAGGCCGAAATCACCCGCAATCTCGAAGCCCTTTTCGCGCAGCAGGGCGATCTGCCCCAGATTGCCCGTCAGCACCCGTCGCACGCCGAGCCGCGCTGCGGCATCGAGCGCCGAGGCCAGCTTGCCCTCCTCGCTGCCCCAGCTGACGCGCGGCAGAATTGCGGCGAGCTTGCAGCGGGCGGCCAGCCTTTCATAGAACTTCGACTGTGCCGTCAGCTCCGACAGGGGAACGTACAAAACGGCGGGCCTTGCCTTGAGCAGCGCCGGTGTGATCTGCTCCGTGCGCAGCACGCTGACCGTCAGCACGGGAGCCGCGCGGCTGCCGTCAAAGCGCTGCGGTTCGGTGGGAACGCCGACCTCGCAGGGCGGGATGCGGCCGCGCATGGCCGAAAGCTGTGCCAGCACTTCGCGCCGCAGCCGGTTAATTTCTGCGGCGGAAAGGCTCAGACCGCGGTCCACGACGCACTTGACGCCCTCGCAGTAAAACGGCGTGCCGCCGGTTTTGGCGAGCCGTTCCTCCAGGTCGGCGATCGTCAGCTCCTTCGTCCGCGCCTCCTCGGGCACGGCACCCTCGGCCTTGCAGGTGTTGCCGTCGCGATCCTGCGCGGCAAGCATGCTCGGCGCACCGCGCGAGATCAGCGCATAAAACTGCACCGGAACGCGCTGCGCCTCCACATTTTCATACGATGCGCGGGCAGCAAGCATCAGGTCGCGGTTTTCCGACGCCGCAATGCGGCGGCCGAACATGTCCGCGCCGGTCTGACCGAGGTAATAGCCCTGCGTAAAGCCCTCGCGGGAGAAGGCGTCGCGCAGCGTTTTCATCGCCTGCGGCCCAATGCTGCCGCCGTCGAGCGCCGCGCGGTAAACGCCGGTCACCACCGCCACGTATTCCGGACGCTTTCTGCGTCCCTCAATCTTGATGCTGGCGACGCCCAGCTGCTCCAGCTCCTTCAGATACTGCACCAGGCAGTTGTCCTTCAGACTCAGCGGGTATTTTTCCTCGAAGAAGTCGTACCCGTAGGGCAGACGACAGGGCTGGGCGCACTGTCCGCGGTTGCCGGAGCGCCGCCCGATCAGCGCGGACATATAGCACTGGCCGGAATAGCACATGCACAGCGCGCCGTGCACAAACACTTCGATTTCGATATTGGTATTGCGGCAGATATGCGCCAGCTCCTCGCGGGGCAGCTCCCGCGCCAGAACGACGCGGGAAACGCCGAGCGCCGCCGCCTCCTGCACGCCCGCAAGTGAGTGAATGCTCATCTGCGTGGAGGCGTGCAGCGCAATGCCGGGCGCGACCTGATGGCACAGCGTGAGCATGCCGAGATCCTGCACGATAAACGCATCGACACCAGCCCTTGCCGCCACGGCAATGGCCTTTGCCGCAGCGGGCAGCTCGCGGTCGGAGACCAGCGTATTGAGCGTCAGGTGCACCTTGAC
>CAKUNB010000128.1 GCA_934668285.1 uncultured Oscillospiraceae bacterium
ATGCGATGCCCACGCAGATCAAACGATTCAGACAGTCCGGTGACTTCACGCCGACATAGATGATGCGGACGATAATGGCGATCAGCAGCGCCAGCAGAATGATGCAGCCGACCATACCGAGCTGCTCGCCGGTGGCTGAGAAGATGGAGTCGGTGTGGTTTGCGGGGAGAGTGGTATTTGTTACGTTGCCGTTGGAAAGCCCCTGCCCTGAAAGGCCGCCGTTTTGCAGGGCCTTCAGGTTCTGGTTGGTCTGCCAGAGCTGATTGCGGCCGGTGGGATCGATGCTCGGGTCATAGAGCGCGAGAATACGGTTTTTCTGGTCGTCGCGGATGGCAAACCGCCAGATATACGGCGCAGCCAGCGCAAAGCCGCCGATACCAAGCAGGAACCACCAGAGGCTCACGCCGCCAACATAGGCCATCGCGAGGAAGATGAAGATGAAAATCAGCGAAACGCCGGTGTCACTGGAAATTGCGACGTAGAAGACCACGAGGCAGACGGTTTGCAGGAACATCGGAATTACGCACTTCGGCGAGGAGATGCGCGTCTGATGGACGCTCATGGTTTTGGCAAGAATAATGATCAGCGTGATCTTGCAGACCTCGGCGGGCTGAATATTGAACGGCAGGAAGGGGAAGGAAAGCCAGCCCTTGTTGCCGCCGGCCTCGAAGCCCCAGAGCAGCAGCATGCCGATAAAAACGTAGTTAAACAGCGTCAGCAGCGTCCGCTGACCGGCGAGAATGTCGATATCAAAGGCCGTCAGCGCAAGGTAGAGCAGAACGCCGACGAGCAGAGTGCCGCTCTGGATGATGATATAGCGGCTGTTGCCCTCGTTGGCGGTGGTGGCGGCGATCATGACAATGCCGAACAGCGTCGTGATGACGCAAAGCGCAAGGAGCACCATGTCGCCCTTCTTAAAGATGTCGGAAATTCTGGCTGTCAGCTTTTTCATGCGGTCACCTCCTGTTCAGACCATTTTACCACCAAAGCGGCGGCTTGTAAACAAAAAGTTTTGCATTGTGTCGAACGGTGTGATACAATGGTTCAAAGAACTTGAACAAGAAGGAAGAAGCATGCAATTTTTCACGACAACGCCGGAGGAGACCGAGGCGCTGGGTGCGCGGCTTGCCGACGCGCTGCACGGCGGGGAGGTCATTGCCTACCGCGGCGGGCTGGGCGCGGGCAAGACGGCCTTCACGCGCGGCCTTGCGCGAGGCCTCGGCATTTCCATGCGCGTCACCAGCCCGACGTATACCATTGTAAACGAATACACCGGCGGGCGGCTGCCGCTGTTCCACTTTGACATGTACCGCCTGCACGATGCCGACGATCTGTTCGATATCGGATGGGAGGATTATCTGGAGCGCGGCGGCGTGTGCGCCGTGGAATGGAGCGAGAACGTCGCCGAGGCGATGACGGGCGCGATCACCGTTACCATCGAAAAAACCGGCGACGATGCGCGGAAAATTACGATAGAAGGAGGCGGCCTCGATGCGGATCTTAGCCTTTGAAACCTCGGCCAAGGCAGGCTCTGTCGCCCTGCTTTCGGACGGGAAGCTGCTGGGGGAGTACTATCTCAACTGCGGCATGACGCACAGCCGGACGCTTCTGAAGCTGGCGGAGGAGCTGTTGGCCGCCTGCGAGGTGACGCCGCAGCAGCTCGATGCGGTCGCCTGCGCCGCAGGCCCCGGGAGCTTTACCGGCGTGCGCATCGGCGTCGCTGCCGCCAAGGGCTTTGCGTGGGGCGCAGAGAAGCCCTGCGTCGGCGTCTCCACGCTGGAGGCCATGGCGCATCAGGCGCAGTGCTTCGAGGGCGCAATCTGCTGTGTGATGGACGCGCGGCGGGAGCAGGTGTACCACGCGATGTTCTCCTGCCACGCCGGAACGATCACGCGCCTGAGCGAGGACTGCGCGATCTCGCTCGAGGAATTGGCGGAGCGGCTGAAAAAAATCGAAATTCCGAAAATAATGGTTGGCGATGGCGCACAATTGTGCTATAATACCCTGAGTACGGTTTGCCCCGGCTGTGTTCGTGCGCCGGAGCACTTGACAATGCAGCGCGCCAGCGGCGTAGCGCTCGCTGCGGAGCGGCAGCTTCAAGGCGGCGGCGACTTTTCCGGAGCGGCGCTCGTCCCGAATTATCTTCGCCTGTCGCAGGCAGAGCGGGAGCGCGCGCAGCGGCTGCAAGAGAATTAAGGAGGAGACACATGGGAAAAGTACAGATTTTAGACCATCCGCTGCTGCAGCACAAGCTGACGATTTTGCGCGACAAGAACACCGGCGTGAAGGAATTCCGCGAGGCAGTCGGCGAAATTGCCGCTCTGATGTGCTATGAAGCAACAAGAAACCTCCCGACGGAGGAAATTCAGATCGAGACCCCCGTCGCTCCGGCGACCTGCCGCGTTCTGTCGGGCAAGAAGCTGGCCATCGTGCCGATCCTCCGTGCCGGTCTTGGCATGGTCGATACGATCATTTCCCTGATCCCCTCCGCAAAGGTCGGCCACATCGGCCTGTTCCGCGATCCGGAGACCCATCTGCCGGTCAAGTACTACTGCAAGATGCCGCCCGATATCTCCGAGCGTCAGGTTTTCCTTGTCGACCCCATGCTTGCCACCGGCGGCAGCGTGATTGCGGCGATCGATATTCTGAAGAATGAATACGGCTGCAAGTCCATCACGCTCATGAACATCATCGCGGCTCCGGAGGGCATTGCGGCGGTAACGGAAGCCCATCCCGATATTGACCTCTATGTCACTGCGGTTGATGAAAAGCTCAACGAGCACGCCTATATCGTCCCCGGCCTCGGCGACTGCGGCGACCGCATCTTTGGTACGAAGTAAATACAAAGATCACTGCCTGCATCCGAACAAAATCGGACGCGGGCAGCTTTTCGCGCCAATACAAAGCCTCCCGCATCCGAACGGACGCGGGAGGCACATTTGCTTCTGAATTACAGAGCCTTCTTCGCGGTCTCGACGAGAGCGCCGAACGCGGCGGAGTCAGCGATTGCCAGCTCGGAGAGGGCCTTGCGGTTCATCTCGATGCCGGCCTTCTTCAGACCGTTCATGAAGCGGGAGTAGTTCATGTCGTAGGGCTTCACAGCGGCGGAGATACGGGCGATCCACAGACGGCGGAAGTCGCGCTTCTTCTGCTTGCGGCCGATGTAGGCATAAACGCCGGACTTCTTGACGGCCTGCTTGGCCATCTTAAAATGGGTCGATTTAGAGCCCCAGTAGGACTTTGCGAGCTTGAGGGTCTTATTTCTTCTCTTGCGCGTCATCATCGCGCCTTTTACACGTGCCATTTAACTATATCCTCCTCTTCCGATTATTTGTACGGGATCATCTTTTTGATCGCGTCGACATTGGTGACATCCGCGTAGGTCGTGCTTCTCAGGCGGCGGCCGCGCTTGGTGTCCTTCTTGGTGAGGATATGGCTCTTGAATGCGTGTGCTCTCTTGACCTTACCGGTCTTGGTGAGATTGAATCTCTTCTTTGCACCGCTGTGGGTCTTCAGTTTCGGCATGGGTACTTCTCCTTTGTAATTATTTTGCAGTCTTGGGCGACAGGAAAATAGACATGTTTCTGCCGTCCAGCTTGGGTTTTTTGTCCAGATTGGCAACCTCGGCGCAGCCCTCTGCGAACCGGATCAGCAGCTCCTCGCCGATATTGGTGTGCGCCATTTCGCGGCCGCGGAACCGAACCGTGACTTTTACGCGATTGCCGTCCGTAAGGAACTTCACCGCGCTGCGCATCTTGGTATTGAGGTCGTTGGTGTCGATGCCGGGGGACATGCGAATCTCCTTGATTTCCACCACGCGCTGATTTTTCTTGGCTTCCTTTTCCCGTTTGAGCTGGTCAAAACGGAACTTGCCGTAGTCCATGATCTTGCAGACCGGGGGAACTGCGTTCGGAGAGATCTTGACCAGATCCAGATCCGCTTCCTCTGCCATGGCCAGCGCTGCTTCGGAGGTAACGATGCCGACCATAGCGCCGTCTGCGCCGATGAGCCGAACTTCCTTATCCCGAATTTCCTCGTTGAGCTGATGATCTAATTTGCCGATGGGAAAACACCTCCGATTCAATAGAAACAAAAAATGCGGATGCCGACAGCACCCGCACCGAACCCGCGCAAAAGCAGCGCAGAAAACTCGATTATCAGACCTCTTCGCAACGCTTGAGGTGAGGACGGGCTGCCGACCTTCTTTGTTTTGCAGAAAAATTATAGCACCCCGTCCTCTGATTGTCAAGACTTAATTTATGAAATTTTCGATATCGATCACGACATATTCCGACCGGCAGCCGGTTTTGAACCTGATGGCCCAGTCGGAAATGCCGGAGCTGACAATAAAATTGGAGCTTCCGCGCGTTTCCGTGCCGTAGACGCGGTCATTTTCGCTCAGCAGGGGATTGAGCAGGTCGAGCGGAATGAGCTGGCCGCCGTGCGTGTGGCCGGAGAGCACCAGATCGACGCCGCTCTCCGCCTGTGCGTCGTAGTCGCACGGCTGGTGGTCGAGGACGACCATGTATTTGTCCGTGTCCAATCCGGAAACCAGCTCAGCCATGCTGGCGCGGCCGTTTCCGCGCTCGTTCTCCTCCGAGCGGTCTTGCCGTCCGATGAGATAGAAGCGGCCGTCGATCAGCACGCTTTCGTCCTGCAGGACGGTCACGCCGTTTTTTTCCAGCTCGGCAATCAGATCGTCGCCGGTGTAGCCCCGATGGGAGGCGGCGTAGTAGCCCTTGTCATGGTTGCCGAAGACGAAATACACGCCGTATTTCGTGTGCAGCGCGCCAAGCGCCTCGCAGGAGCGGATCATGTTTTCCTTCGTCGTGTCGTCGTCGACGAAATCGCCCGTTACGACCACCACGTCCGGCTCCAGCGCGTCAATGGGCGCGATGGCCTTGGCAAAGCCATCGCCGTCAAAGGTCGTGCCGACGTGGCTGTCGCAGATTTGGACGATGCGCAGCGTGCCGACCTCCTTCTGCGTCACGAAGGCGTAGTCCGTCTCCCAG
>CAKUNB010000129.1 GCA_934668285.1 uncultured Oscillospiraceae bacterium
CTTGTTCTCCTTATCAAAGGATTTGCATTCTCTCGCAGCCTCCCTCTGCGAGGGAGGTGGCACGGCGAAGCCGTGATGGACGGAGAGAGGCTCGGTCAACGAGGATTTCTCGATAGAAGATGCTGCCGCCGCCAAAACGGCGGCAATCTTTCGTTTCATTCCGCATCCGCTCCCTTCCCGCTTACCATACCACGCCGCCGCGCGTTTGGCAAGCAGCAAAAAGGCCGCGCCCGCGGGTTCTCCCCGCCGAGCGCGGCCTTTTGATCGTTTCTCTTATTCCTCCAGTGCGTACTTTTCCGTATACCGGCGGTAAGCGTCACGGAAGCTCCCATCGTCGAGCTTTGCCGAGCGGAGGGTCGCGTGAAGATTCAAATGATGCAGCGCAATATCGATGACACAGCCCGCGATGTTCGAGCAATGGTCGCTTGTCCGTTCCAGATTCGTCAGCAGGTCCGCCCAGACGAAGCCCGCCTCGATGCTGCAATTGCCCTGCTGCATCCGCAGAATGTGGCTGGTGCGAAGCTGCTCCTTGAGCGTGTCGATCACCTGCTCGAGCGGCTCGACCTGCGCAGCCAGCTTCTCGTCGCCCGTGGAGAAGGCGCGGAGTGTCATGGTAAGAATTTCGTCGATCGCCGCAGCGAGCGTCCGCAGCTCTCGCTGGGCCGCGTCGGAGAAGGAGAGCTTTTTGTCGCGCAGCTCCTCCGCCGATTCCAGAATGTTGACTGCGTGATCGGAGATGCGTTCAAAGTCGCCGATGACCTTCAGCAGCTCCGTTGCCTCGCCGCTCTCGGCCGCGCTGAGCTTCTGCGCACTGACGCGGACGAGATACGTCCCCAACAGGTCCTCAAAGTGATCGCAGCGTTCTTCATCCTTTCGGATACTCGGCGCGAGGTCGTAGCGCCCGTCAATGGTGCATTGCAGCGCATTTTTCAGTGCCTGCACGGCGCAGACCGCCATTTCTCCGGCCACGGCGCGGCTGCGCTCCAAGGCGATGGCGGGTGTAGCAAGCAGGCGGTCGTCCAGCTCGGTAACGGTTTCCTTGCGGTGGCTATCCGGCACCAGACGGATGGCCAGCTTCTCCAGCAGGCCGCCCGCCGGGAGCAGCATCGCCGTGCAGACGATGTTGAAGATGCTGTGTACGACCGCAATGCCGTAGGCCGTTGCGTTTTCATTCAGGATCGCCGGTGCAGCCACCGCCTTGACGATGCTGAACACGCTCAAAAGGACGACAACGCCAATGATATTGAACATCAAATGGACCACGGCAGCCCGCTTGGCATTCTTGTTCGTGCCGACCGAGGCAATGATCGCGGTGATGCAGGTGCCGATGTTCTGGCCCATGATAATCGGGATGGCCGCCGCATAGCTGACCCGCCCGGTGAAGGACAGCGCCTGCAAAATGCCCACGGAGGCCGAGCTGGACTGGATAATCGCCGTCAGAATCGCGCCCGCCAGCACACCGAGGATCGGGTTCTGGAACTTCAGGAACAGCGCCGCGAACCCCGGAACGTCCTTCAGCCCCGAAACGGCACCGCTCATCGTCTCCATGCCGAACATCAGCGTTGCAAAGCCGAGGAAAATCAGGCCGGTGTCCTTTTTCCGGTCATTTTTACAGAACATATACAAAACCACGCCGACCAACGCCAGCACCGGCGTAAAGGACGACGGCTTGAGCAGCTGAATCCAGAGATTGCCGCTGTCAATGCCCGCGAGGCTCAGCAGCCACGCCGTCACCGTCGTGCCGACGTTTGCGCCCATGATAACGTTGATCGCCTGCCGCAGGGTCATCAGACCCGAGTTGACAAAGCCGACGACCATCACGGTCGTTGCCGACGAGCTTTGAATGATCGCCGTCACGCCGAGGCCGGTCAGGAAGCCCATTGCCGCTTTATCCGTCATGCGCCCGATCAGGCTGCGCAGGCTGTTGCCCGCCCTGCGCTCGAGCGCCTGTCCCATCAGATTCATGCCGAACAGGAAGAGGCTCAGACCGCCAATGAGCGTCAGCACATTAAAAATATTCATTCTTTTCCCTCTTTTTCCTAGTTTTCATTGTCTTTATTCTAAAGGCCCCTTGTCAAATCCGTTACCACACTTTTGTAAAATTCACGTAAAATGCGGAGCGTGTCGGCTTTTGTCACAAAGTTCTGGTTTTTTCATTTGCATTTTTCATGAATTTCGAGTATGATATAAATAAAATCTGGATTCTGGAGGCGCAGCTTATGAAGGTACTGCTGTTGAACGGAAGCCCGCATGCAAAGGGCTGTACATATACCGCACTGTGCGAGGTCGGCGCGGCGCTGGAAGCGCGCGGCATTGCCGCCGAGATCGTGCAGGTCGGGACAAAGACCGTCGCGCAGTGCATTGCCTGCGGCAAGTGCGCGGGCGGCGCGCCCTGTATTTTTGACGACGGCGTGAATGTGCTCGCCGCCCGTCTGGAGGAGTTTGATGCCATCGTCGTCGGCGCGCCGGTCTACTACGCCGGCCCCAGCGCGCAGGTCTGCGCCTTCCTTGACCGGCTGTTTTACAGTGCGGGCGGAAAGCTGCGCGGCAAGCCCGCTGCCGCCGTCGTTTCCTGTCGCCGCGGCGGCGCGAGCGCTGCCTTTGACCGGCTGAACAAGTATTTCAGCATCAATTCCATGCCGATCGTCACGTCGCAGTACTGGAATCAGGTCCACGGCAACCGCCCCGAGGAGGTGCTACAGGACGAGGAGGGTCTGCAAACCATGCGAACCCTCGCCGAGAACATGGCGTGGCTCCTGCGCTGCATCGAGGCGGGCAAGGCCGCCGGCGTCCCCGCGCCGGTCTACGAGCCGAAGCGTCCCACCAACTTTATCCGATAACCGAGGTAGCCCATGAAAATACAGGAATCCGCAGAAAACTATCTGGAAACCATTCTTGTGCTCCACCGGCGGCACGGCGCGGTGCGCTCCATCGACATTGCAAACGAGCTGGACTTTTCCAAGCCGAGCGTCAGCATTGCGATGAAGAACCTGCGCGAAAACGGCTATATCCACGTCGACGAGAACGGCTGGATCACCCTCCTCCCCGCGGGACAGGAGATCGCCGAGCGCATCTACGAGCGCCACACGCTGCTGACCGGCTGGCTCACCCAGCTGGGCGTCGCCCCCGAGGTCGCGGCAGAGGACGCCTGCCGCATCGAGCACGTCATCAGCGCCGAGAGCTTCGAGGCAATCAAAAAGCATGTTTTAAGATAACAAAACGGGCTGCTTTACAAAAAGCAGCCCTGAGACTGTCAAAAAAGTCTGTTTTTGTCATTGCGAGGCCCTGAAAGGGCCGTGGCAATCTCGCAGAATTGTTTTAATTTTTCGGTAGTTTTTGGCGAATTCGGAACTGCCTGCACGAGATTGCCGCGTCGCTTCGCTCCTCGCAATGACACGAGGGGGTAGTTTTTTGACACACTGAGGGCTGCTTTGTAAAAAAGCAGCCCTTTTGTTGGAACTTCTCGCACCGCTGAGCGTCATAACGATGTAAGATGCCACGCGAAAGGAGAACTCCGTATGAAATTCCGTAGATTTGCCGCCTGCCTGCTTCTCTTGGCCGTCGTCGCGCAGCTGGCCGCCTGCGGTGGTCAACCCACACTGCTCACGCCGCCAGAGCCGACCGGGGAAGCCGCCCCCGTTACCGCTGACGTGCCGGAGGGAGCCTTCTCGCAGGCCGCCGACAATTTTTCCGTCCGCCTTTTGCAGGAGACGCATCAGGCCGGTGAGAACACCACGCTCTCGCCCTACAGCGTCCTGACCGCCCTCGCGATGGCCGCCAACGGCGCAGACGGCGAAACGCGCAGCCAGATGGAGGATGTGCTCGGCCTGCCGGTCGATCAACTCAATGCCGCGCTCTACGAGTGCCGGCAGCTCCCCACCGAGGCGCTGGTCTCCGCCAATTCGTTCTGGATTCGCAGCGGACTGGACGTCCAGCCGGACTTCCTGCAAGCGGGCGCGGACTACTACGACGCCTCGGTCTACCAGACCGATTTTGACGGCGCCGCCGTAGACGCGGTCAACGGCTGGATTGCAGAGCACACCAAGGACCGCATCAAAAAGATGGTAGAGGAGTTCTCTCCCCTGACGATGCTCTGCCTCATCAACGCCCTGACCTTCGACGCAAAGTGGCTGGATGAATTCAGCGAGGACGAGATCCGTCCGGCAGATTTTCACGCCGCGAACGGCGAAACCCGGCAGGTTGATATGATGTACGACAGCGAAAGCTACTACATCTCCACCGACACCGCCGCCGGCTTTATCAAGCCCTACAGCGACGGCCGCTTCTCCTTCGTTGCCCTGCTGCCCAACGAGGACATCACGGTTGAAGATTATGTAAACCAATTGACCGGCGACGCCCTGTGCAGCATCGTCAGCACGGCTTCGCGCGAGGAGGTCGTCATCGGCCTGCCGGTCTTCCGTGCAGAATACTCTGCAGAGCTGTCCGACGCACTGATGGAGATGGGCATGCCGCTGGCGTTCGATGTTTACAATGCCGACCTATCCCGCATTGCGGACACGAAGCCGCCGCTCTATATCAGCGAGGTGCTCCACAAAACCTATGTCTCCGTCGACGGCTCCGGCACCGAGGCGGCTGCCGCAACGGTTATCATGGTAGCAGAAGGCGCAGCGCCGGACATGCCCGAGCCGAAATACGTCACCCTCGACCGTCCGTTCGTCTGGATGATCTGGGACGAGCAAACCGCGCAGCCCATCTTCCTCGGCATCACCAACGACATCACCAAATAGCAATAAATCACCCCGCATGTCATTGCGAGGAGCGAAGCGACGTGGCAATCTCGTGCAGGCAGTTACGAATTTGCCGAAAACTGCACAAAAATCACAACAATTCTGCGAGATTGCCACGGCCTACGGCCTCGCAATGACAAATGTGGAGGCTTTGCACAATAAAGTCGCCCTGCCGGAGCTTTCCGGCAGGGCGATTGCTTTATTGGATGTGCGTATGATTGTTGATGTGGTCGATGC
>CAKUNB010000130.1 GCA_934668285.1 uncultured Oscillospiraceae bacterium
AAAAAACGCCGTTGGAGCAGCTCATTGACCACGCCTTCGGCAGCATTTTCCCCAATATGGACGCCAAGTGGCTGCGCGTCTACGAGCGCACGGCGCTGTTCGGCGAGACGCTGGAGATCGCGGATCACAGCCCGGAGATCGACACGGATCTGAAGATCATTTGCTTCCCCACCTTCCGGGGGCACTGCGGCTGCATCCTGTTCGATCAGGCGAAGATCCAAACGGTGCGCGGGCAGGCGGCTCCGTAATGCGCAGGCGTTCGAGCCTTGGAGTCGCGTTCGGATGCGAAATGCTGTTTGCATTCCGACAAATCGCGCGATACTTTTGATGCAAGCATCCCGAATTCGGTCGCGCGAGCGACAGTCCGCCGGACTGTCGCATTGCAAGTCTTCGAATCTCCATCGGCCACGCAAAAAAGCAGCCTCTCGGCTGCTTTTTGGAATCAAACTCCAAAAAAGATGCCAACTGATACCCGTTTTTCTAGGTCTTTGATAATATAATAACGCAATTTATCTGATATTGTATATCAAGCGAAGAAACCTTCGCTCTGGCGAACGACATTATATAGTCGCTGCGCTGATTCATTAGATACTCGTATACCTACAACAGCAGAGCATATCTTGACCATAGCATGCAACATATGGAATAGACATTGCGCCGATACCGGCATCCCTTGGGATGCCGGTATCGGCGTTTTACATATTAGGCCCCAAGCGCAGCGATAAATGCGTCGTATTCGCTCTCATTTTGGGGAGGAACAATCGTTCCGTCGATAATCAACGCAGCAACACTGTCTGCATCAGCACGAATATCGGAGGGAACCAGCTTGTCCGTAGTCGGCGACAGGCCAACCGCACCCTCGGCAAGGCCAAATGTCATCACAGTACCGCCCTTATAGTTGCCGTTTGCAACTTCCTTGCACAACTGACTTATGACATTGCCAACATTCTTCATGCAAGACGTGATCACGTTGTCCGGTGCAAGATAATTCTGGTCCATATCGATTCCAATCGCGTATTTATTCATCTCTTTTGCTGCCTCAATGGAGCCAAGCGTTGCGCCACAGGGCAAGATGATGTCCGCGCCATTATTGTACATCATCAACGAGACCGCTTTGTTTTTCGCTGTGTCCGTAAAGCTCTCGGTATACTGAATGTCAACAGCGATCTCTTTTCCCAGTTCCTTTGCGGCATAGGCAACACCGCTGCGGAAACCGTATTCAAATTGGTCGATCACAACGCTCTTCATTGCGCCGATAAAGCCGACATGGTCTGTTTGTGTCATTCTGCCGGCAATATAGCCGGCAAGGAAGCAGGACTCCTGCGCGCGGAAGAGCACACACTGCATATTGTCGGGGATTTCATCGTAGCTTGTATCGACAATGCCGAATTTCAATTCCGGGTTCTGGATCGCCGCGTTATAGGCGGCATCCTGCATCATAAAGCCAATGCTCCAGATCATATCAAGCTCTTCGTCTGCGAGCTTGTCTAAATTGGAGGCATAATCCGCTTCCTGTGAGGACTCAAGATATTTTACGTCATAGCCAAGTTCGTCTTTCAATTGCTGGAGGCCAGTCCACGCGGATTGGTTAAATCCCTGGTCGTTAATACCGCCAACATCCGTAACCATTCCGAAACGGAAGGTATCTTCTGTTTTGTTGTCGCCCGATCCGCCAGCGCAACCGGCAAACAGAACAGCCAGTACCAGTATGGCAGCTATAAGAGACAATAATTTCTGTTTCATTTTTCTCCGCCTTTCATGTTATGTTTAATAGTTGATATTATACGGACAACGCGATAGAGAATCATGTATCACCTCCGGGTTTCATGCCGCTGCATTGGCGGCTATAAGGTAAGAGTCATAAGGTTCCTTATTTTTCATACGGAATGCCATCAGCTTTCGGTGCGTTGTTTTGACCGCGCATTAGTACCAGAACAATAATTGTCACTACATAAGGGAGCATTGCGAGGATTTGGGAAGGTATCTGTATACTGCTGCCGCCCAATACAACGACAAGTGCTTGGAAAAAGCCGAACAGAAGGCATGCCAGCGCCGCGCCGACCGGGTTCCACCGTCCGAAAATAACCGCCGCCAAAGCGATATAGCCCTGACCGGAGATCACGGTCTGCGAGAAACTGGAAACGACTGCCAGAGACATCGTCGCGCCCCCGATCCCGGAGAGAATGCCGGAAGCTACGACCGCTGCGTATCTTGTCGCATTTACATTGATCCCCAGAGAGTCTGCGGCAGCGGGATGTTCTCCGACTGCCATAAGCCGCAGCCCTCCCTTGGTTTTATAGAGAAATACCCAGATCAGAAAAACGAACAGGAGCGCGAGCAGAGAGGAAGAATCGAAGCTGACACTTCCGCTTGCATTGCTGATGACTTTCGGCAGCTTGTTTGGCACAGGCAGGGTCTGAGAAGCTCCGTCAAAGAAAATACGGGCAAGGAAGAGTGCGAGGCCGGGACCGATCATATTCAGCGCCATGCCTGAAATGGTCTGATCGGCCTTGAATTTTACACTTGCAAGCGCATGCAGTACGGACAGAATGCCGCCAGCAAGCGCTGCACACAGTAGCGCAAGCCACGGATTTTGGGAATAGTATCCGACTGCGGCGCCGACAAACGCACCCAGTGTCATCATTCCTTCAATGCCGATATTGACAACACCTGCTTTTTCAGAAATGACTCCGCCCAGCGCTGCAAACATCAAAGGCGCTGCATACATGAAGGTAACGCTGATCACGAATATCATATTACTCATTTCCAACCACCTTCCGCTTGATACGACCGGTTCTTAGGATGGTCTTCCGGAACCATGTGGAGATTGCGATAAAATAGATGATTGATCCACTGACGATGTCAATAATTTCACTTGGGACGCCTGTGCTGGATTGTATCGACGCGCTTCCATAGGTGAGCATGGCATAAAACAGTCCGGAGAATATGCACCCGATTGGCGAAGCACCAATCAATGCGACTGCAATTCCGGCAAATCCGTAGCCTTCGCTGGCAACGAGTTTTGTCAATCGATGCGGTTGTGTCCCCGTGATGGTCAGCGCGCCGGCAAGACCTGCGATCGCAGCGGAGAGTGCAAATGCCGCGATTCGGTTGCGCTCTACGCGGATGCCAAAAAGCCGTGCGGCTGAGGGATTTGCGCCTACCGCTCGAAGGTTGTACCCTCTGAGGGTCTTCTGATACAGGAAGAAGATCAGGATTGCAATTACAACCGCGATCAGTATTCCGTAATTCAAATCGGTTTTTAACAGCATTTCGGAAAAAGGTGATTTACTGGACGCAAGCTGCTGTCTGCCCGCCTCAGAGGTCTTCCATGCTCCGGCAATGACTGACCACGAGCTTTGGAGAACTTCATACGAAGCCTCGGTGCCGGGCTTTTTCAGCCAAGGCGTTGAGACAAGATAGTTATTGAGGTACAGCATGATCCAGTTGAGCATAATGCAGGGAATCACTTCGTTAACATGAAACTTAATTTTCAGCAGGGCAACGAAGGCGCCAATCAGTGCTGCAGCCAGCACCGCAGCCAGCACCACCACAAAAAAATGCAGCACGGGCGGAAGCGACAGCTTACTTCCCACAATTGTAGCGACAATGGTACCGGCAATATACTGACCTTCGCCGCCAATATTGAACCAGCCGGACCGATGTGCAACGACAAAGGATATACCGGTTAAAATGATCGGTGTGCCCTTGATCACGACCTCCGCCATATATTTGGGCTTGGAGAAAATCCCCTGGAATAATGCACCATAAGCGCCAAAGGGGTTATATCCTGCCACTGCAAGAATGATAAAGCCGACGGAAAAACCCAGCAACGTGGCAAGAAAAACGAAGGTGATATTCCTCCTCGGCAGGCCTTTGATGAAATTCTTAATGTTGACCGCCTCCCACCATAAGATAGCCGAGCGTGCTCTCGTCGGCGTCCTGAGCATCCAATACATCCATAATACGACCATTACAGATGACCGCAATACGATCAGACAATTTCCGGATCTCGTCCAGCTCCAGAGAGATCAGCAGCACTCCTTTTCCGCGATTACGCTGCTCCATGAGAGCTTTGTGGACAAATTCAATCGCGCCGACGTCCATGCCGCGCGTAGGTTGTATCGCGATCAACAGGTCAGGATCCTTGTCAATTTCCCGTGCGATGATCACTTTTTGCTGGTTGCCGCCGGAAAGGGTTCGCGCATATCGCTCAGTGCAATCGTCCGGACGTATATCAAACTGTGTGATCAGTTCTCCGGCGTAGGCTTTTACTGCCTCGTGGCAGATCATGCCGTGTTTGGAAAAAGGGGTATCAGATATTTTTTTTGCGATCAAATTTTCTGCTACAGAAAAATCAAGAATCAGTCCATCCTTTTGACGATCCTCCGGAATAACCCCGATTCCGTTGTTCAGCATCGTCAATACATCGGTATTCTGCAGTTCGGCGGAATTGATAGAAATCACGCCGGATTTTACATGGACCAGCGATGCAATCGCCTCGAACAATTCCTTTTGCCCGTTTCCGTCAACACCTGCTAAACCGACGATCTCCCCGCGGTGCACCTCCAGTGACAGACCGTCCAGCTTTCGGACGCCGCGTGTATCCTCCACCACAAGATCCCGGATCTCGAAAAGCGGCTGCCTACCGGGCGGCGTCCGATCTCCCAGCTCAAACTGCACCTCCCGGCCGACCATAAGCGATGCAAGCTCTTTTGCATCACAATCCGCTACAGCGACGTCTGTAACGAAGCGGCCCTTTTTCAATACCGTGCAGCGGTCGGCGCACTGCATGATCTCTTTTAATTTGTGCGTAATAATAATTACAGTCTTTCCCTCATCGGTCATTGCGCGTATGCTGGACATCAGTTCATTGATCTCCTGCGGTGTAAGGACAGCTGTCGGCTCGTCGAAAATCAGCACCTGAGGGTCGCGAACGAGCTCACGCGCCACGAGGACGCGCCGGGCCTGTCCCGTG
>CAKUNB010000131.1 GCA_934668285.1 uncultured Oscillospiraceae bacterium
CCTTGCCGACGATGTTCGGGTCAAGGATGCGGGAGGTGGACTCCAGCGGGTCGACGGCGGGGTAGATGCCGAGAGAGGCAATGCCGCGATCGAGAACCGTCGTCGCGTCGAGGTGGGCAAAGGTCGTGGCCGGGGCGGGGTCGGTCAGGTCGTCGGCGGGGACGTAAACGGCCTGCACGGACGTGATCGAGCCCTTCTTCGTCGAGGTGATGCGCTCCTGCAGGGCGCCCATTTCGGTTGCCAGCGTGGGCTGGTAACCGACGGCAGAGGGCATACGGCCCAGCAGCGCCGAAACCTCTGAGCCGGCCTGCGTGAAACGGAAGATGTTGTCGATAAACAGCAGCACGTCCTGTCCCTCGCGGTCGCGGAAGTATTCCGCCATCGTCAGGCCGGACAGCGCCACGCGCATTCTGGCTCCGGGCGGCTCGTTCATCTGGCCGTAGACCAAGGCGGTCTTGTTGATAACGCCCGACTCCATCATTTCATTATAAAGATCGTTGCCCTCACGGGTACGCTCGCCGACACCCGCAAAGACGGAGATGCCGCCGTGCTGCTTGGCGATGTTGTTGATCAGCTCCATGATCAGCACCGTCTTGCCGACGCCCGCGCCGCCGAACAGGCCGATCTTGCCGCCCTTGGCATAGGGAGCGATCAGGTCAACGACCTTGATGCCGGTTTCGAGCATCTCGGTGGTGCTCTCCTGCTCGTCGTAGGCGGGCGGATCGCGGTGGATGCTCCATTTTTCGCAGGTGACGGGCTGCGGCTTGTCGTCAATGGCGCGGCCGAGCAGGTTAAAGACTCTGCCGAGCGTTTCCTTGCCGACGGGAACCTTGATCGGCGCGCCGGTGTCCTCGGCCTCCATGCCGCGCACCATGCCGTCGGTGCTGCTCATGGCGATGCAGCGGACGACATCGTCGCCGAGCTGCTGCGCGACCTCGCAGACGAGCTTGCCGTCCTCGCGCTGAATTTCAATGGCGTTGAGCAGATTCGGCAGTCGGCCGTTCTCGAACCGGATGTCCAGAACGGGGCCGATGACCTGAACCACAACGCCCGTATTTTTTTCTTGCATACGGAGTTCTCCTTTTCGTTAGAGCGCTTCTGCGCCGGAAACAATTTCCGTAATTTCTTGCGTAATCGCAGCCTGACGGGCGCGATTATAGTGCAGCACCAGATCGTCGATGATCTCGCCCGCGTTCTTATTTGCGGCGTTCATCGCGGTGCGCCGTGCGCCGTGCTCGGAGGCCGCGGCCTCGCAGAGCGCCGCATACAGGACGCCCGTTAGATACAGCGGCACGATTTTCTCCACCAGCTCCGCCGGATCGCCCTCAAGGATCGCACCGGCGCTGCTCTTCCCGTCCTGCTCCAGCGCAAGCGGCAGCAGCTGCTCGCTGTCCGGCACCTGCGAAAGCATGGACTGAAAGCGGGTGTAGAGAATCTCAACGCGGTCGAAGCGGCCCTCGGCATAGCCCGCGCACAGCAGCTTTGCCAGCTGCATGCAGTCGCCGATGCCGATGGACGCGGTCACGCCGAAATAGGTGCTGACCAGCTCGGTGCCGAGGCGGGTAAAGTGCTCCATCGTCTTTTTACCGATCGGCAGCACGCAGCTTTCGCCGGCCTGCATCTTCTGCGCCGCCATGCGGAACAGATTTGCATTATAGCCGCCGGCCAGACCGCGGTCGCCGCCGATGACGACGTAGCAGGTCTTTTTGACCTCGCGCGGCTCGGCAAAAACGCACTGTGTTTCCAGCGCGCCCGCCTCCAATCCGGCAATGGCCTCGGCCAGCACGTCGTGGTAAGGCCGCGTGCGTTCCGCGCGTTCCTTGGCGCGGCGCAGCTTACTCGTCGCGACCAGCTCCATCGCTTTGGTGATCTGGCGGGTGCTCTCGACACTCTTGATGCGGTTTTTGATGTGTTTTATGGATGCTCCGCCCATCGCACTGACTCCTTACTTCTTGATGAACCGTTCCTTGCAGACTTCGATTGCCTGCCGCAGCTCTGCCTCGTTCTCCTTGGTCAGCACCTTGGTGGAACGGATTTCCGCCGGAATCGCCGACTGCTGCACGGTCAGATACTCAAACAGCTCCTGCTCAAACTCTGAAATGCGCTCGACCGGCACCTCGCTGAGCAGGTTGTTGACCACCGCGTAGATGATGCAGACCTGAAGCTCGGTGCTGATGGGGGCGTTGCGGTTCTGCTTGAGGATTTCCACGATGCGCGCGCCCTGTGCCAGACGTGCCTTGGTATCCGCGTCGAGATCCGATCCGAACTGCGCAAAGGACTGCAGCTCGCGGTACTGCGAATACATCAGCTTCAGCGAGCCTGCGACCTTCTTCATCGCCTTGATCTGCGCGCTGCCGCCGACACGGGAAACGGAAATGCCGGGATTGATTGCCGGGCGGACGCCGGAATGGAACAGCTCCGATTCCAGATAGATCTGGCCGTCGGTAATGGAAATGACGTTCGTCGGGATATAGGCCGAAACGTCGCCGGCCTGCGTCTCGATGATCGGCAGCGCCGTCAGCGATCCGCCGCCGTACTCCGGCGCGATGCGCGCCGCGCGTTCGAGCAGGCGGGAATGCAGGTAGAACACGTCGCCGGGATAGGCCTCGCGTCCGGGCGGGCGGCGAATGAGCAGCGACAGCGCACGATACGCCACCGCATGCTTGGACAGGTCGTCATAAATAATGAGCGCATCCTGTCCCTTGTCCATAAAGTACTCGGCCATGGTGCAGCCGGAGTACGGCGCGATATATTGCAGGGGGGCCAGCTCCGAGGCCGTGGCGGAAACGACGATGGTATAGTCCATAGCGCCGTTCTTTTCCAGCGTGTCCACGATCTGCGCGACGGTGGAGCGCTTCTGGCCGATAGCGACGTAAACGCAGGTCACGCCCTTGCCCTTCTGGTTGATAATCGTATCCGTCGCAATGACGGTCTTGCCGGTCTGGCGGTCGCCGATGATCAGCTCACGCTGGCCGCGGCCGATGGGGATCATGGAGTCGATCGCCTTGATACCGGTTTCCAGCGGCACAGAGACGGACTTCCTCTGAATAATGCCCGCTGCGACGCGCTCGATCGGGCGGCTTTCAGCAGCCTTGATCGGGCCTTTGCCGTCGATCGGCTGACCCAGCGCGTCGACGACGCGGCCAACCAGCCCCTCGCCGACGGGCACCGACACGACCTGGCCGGTGCGGCGAACCAGACCGCCCTCGCTGATGCCCACATCCGTGCCGAGCATAACGACGCTGACATAGTTCTCCTCAAGGTTCAGCGCCATGCCGGCCGAGCCGTTTTCAAAGGTCAGCAGCTCGTTTGCCTTGCACTTTTCCAGCCCGTGCACCTTGGCAATGCCGTCGCCGACCTGAATGACATAGCCGATCTCGTCCTGACGGGTCTTGGAGGCGTAATTCTTGATCTGATCCTTAATGACCTTGCTGATGTCTTCAATCTTTAAATTCACGGTTTCACCAACCTTACACTATCGTTTCGCGCAGACTGCGGCGAAGCTGCTCGAGTCTGCTTTGGATGCTGCCGTCGAGCTGCACGCCGCCGTAGCGCAGCGTAATGCCGCCGAGCAGCGTAGAATCCAGCTCGTTTGTCACGACGGCCTGCTTGCCGGTCATCTCCGACAGGCGCTGCGTCAGCGCGGCCTTCTGTGCGTCCGTCATCGGCACCGCCGTCACCGCCGTGGCGCGGAGAATGTCGTGCGCCTCGTCGTAGCAGCGGTCGAACGCGTCGGCGCAGGCGGGCAGGGCGTACATGCTCCGCTTTTCGCAGAGAATGCAGAGGAAATTCAGAAGATTCCCCTCCATCCCGCCAAAGGCCTCGCGCACAAGCGACAGCTTTTCCTCCTTCGGCACCGCCGGGGTGTCAAGCAGGGTGATATAGGACGGCTCCTGCCGCAGCGCCCTGCGCACCAGCTCCAGCTCCTGTCGGACGCGCTCGTCCGCGCCGGTTTCCTGCGCGAGCTGGAACAGCGCTTTTCCGTAGCCGGCCGCGTCAATCATGGTCGTCACCCAGCCTGTCGATGAAGGAGTCGATCAGTGCCGAATGCTCCTCCTTGTTGATGTCTCTTGCCAGCACTGCGGCGGCGATGTCCACCGCCATCACGGACACATCGTTCTTGATCTCGTTCATGGCGCGCTTCTTCTCCATCTCGACCTGCTCGTCGGCACGGCGAAGGGTCTGCGCGGCCTTTTCCTGCGCGTCGCGGAGGATCTCCTCCTGCCGCAGCTGCGCCTTGCGGTTGGCGACCTTTAGGATCTCCTCGCTCTCCGCGTGAGCCTCGGCCAGACGGTGCTCGTACTGTTCCTTGAGCGCGGCGGCATCGGTCTTGGACTGGTTGGCGTCTGCGTAGAGGTCGTCGATCTCCTGCTGACGGGTGTCGATCATATTCTTGACCGGCTTGAACAGCAGCTTTTTCATGAACTTGTAAAGAATCAGAAGATTGAGCAGTGTAAAGAGGCACGTCCAGAAATTGACGCCGACAAAGCTTTCAAAGCCGGTTAAAAATTCCAATGTTCCTCTCTCCCTTCGGTTTATTTCTGCCTGAAAATCAGAACAAGAAGAGCAGCAGCAGGGAAATAACCAGCGAGTAGATACCGGTGGACTCGGTGATGGCGCAGCCGAGGATCATGTTGGTACGCAGGGTGTTTGCCATCTCGGGCTGACGTGCCATACCCTCCAGAGCGCAGCCGACGGCGTGACCTTCACCGACTGCCGGACCGATCGCGCCGATACCCATACAAAGACCTGCGCCGATTGCAATTAAGCCTCTTGCCAATGCTTCCATTTGTGTTTCCTCCTAAAATGTGTTTTGGTATATGTGAACTGAATTTTGCTTACGAAGCTTGCTCCTCCGGCGGCGGGCACGCGGAGCCGACGTAGACCATCGTCAGCATACAGAACACGAGCGCCTGGAT
>CAKUNB010000132.1 GCA_934668285.1 uncultured Oscillospiraceae bacterium
GGCCCCTGCGGCCCCTGCTCCGAGATCTACTATGACCGCGGCCCCGAGTACGGCTGCGGCAAGCCCGGCTGCACCGTCGGCTGCGACTGCGACCGCTATATCGAGATCTGGAACAACGTGTTCTCCCAGTTTGATAACGACGGCAAGGGCAACTATACCGAGTTGAAGCAGAAGAACATCGACACCGGTATGGGCCTCGAGCGCCTTGCGGTCGTGTGCCAGGATGTCGACAGCCTGTTCGACGTCGATACCGTGATGAACATCACGAACAAGGTCACCGAGCTGACCGGCGCGAGCTACGGCAAGACGCACAAGATGGATGTTTCCCTGCGCGTCATCACCGACCATATCCGCGCCTCGACGTTCCTGATTTGCGACGGCGTTCTTCCGTCGAATGAGGGCCGCGGCTACGTGCTGCGCCGCCTGCTCCGCCGCGCCGCGCGGCATGGCAAGCTCCTCGGCGTGGGCAAGCCCTTCCTGTACAAGGTCGTGGACACGGTTGTCCACGAAAACGAGTGCCAGTACCCCGAGCTGCGCGAAAAGCAGTCTTATATCACCAAGGTTATCCAGACCGAGGAGGAAAACTTCTGCAAGACCATCGACGGCGGCATGAAGATCTTCTCTGAAATGCTCGCAGGGCACAAGGAAAAGGGCGAAACCTGCTTCTCCGGCGCGGATGCGTTCAAGCTCTACGATACCTACGGCTTCCCGATCGACCTGACGGCGGAAATGGTCGCCGAGCAGGGCATGGCCGTGGATGAGGAAGAATTTGCCAAGCAGATGAAGGAGCAGAAGCAGCGCGCCCGCGAGGCCCGCAAGGCGCTCGGCGACCTCGGCTGGGCCGGTGTGGAATTCGGCAAGGACGTCCCCGAGAGCAAGTTCGTCGGCTATGACCGCCTGACCGCCGAGGGCAAGGTCACGGCAATCGTGCAGGGTGAGGAGCTGTGCGGCGCGCTTTCCGAGGGCATGGAGGCCATTCTTGTCCTCGACGAAACGCCGATGTACGCCGAAATGGGCGGCCAGATCGGCGATACCGGCACAATCACCGCCGAAGGCTTCCGCTTTGACGTGACGGACGTTCAGAAGAACAAGGGCGGCAAATATATGCACTACGGCAGGGTCGTCAGCGGCACGGTCTCCATCGGTGACACCGTGACGGCGGCGGTCGATGCCGAACGCAGACGCGCCATCTGCCGTGCGCATACGGCGACGCATCTGCTGCAAACCGCGCTGACCCGCGTGCTGGGCGAGCATTGCCATCAGGCTGGCTCTCTGGTCGAGCCGGACCACCTGCGCTTTGACTTTACGCACTTCTCCGCGGTCACGCCGGATGAGCTGCTGGCCGCGTCGAATGACGTGATGGAAATGATCCTGCGCGGCGAGGACGTGGAAACGCTCGTCCTGCCGATCGAGGAGGCCAAGAAGCTCGGCGCGATGGCCCTGTTCGGCGAAAAGTACGGCGACACCGTTCGTGTGGTCAAGATGGGCGACGATTCGCTCGAATTCTGCGGCGGCACACATCTGGATAACACCGCCAAGGTCGGCCCGTTCCGCATCATCTCCGAAGGCTCCGTGGCCTCCGGCGTGCGCCGCATCGAGGCGTATACCGGCAAGCGCGTGATGGAGCAGATGGAGCAGTTCAACCGCATTATCCTCACGGCGGCAAACGAGATGAAAACCACGCCGAAGGAGCTGATGCAGCGGGCGCACGGCGTGATGCTTGAGATGAAGGAGCTGCGGCAGGACCTCGACCGCATGAAGGATAAGCTGCTCGGCGGCGAGATCGACCGGGTGCTGTTCTCGGCGAAGAACGTCGGCGGTCTCAAGGTTCTGACCGCGCTGAAGAACGATATTGCGGCGGGCGATCTGCGCAAGATGGGCGACCAGCTTCGCGACCGCGACCCGGATGTCGTTGCGGTGCTGGCAAGCGCTTGCGGCGAAAAGATCAGCATTCTGGCCGTCTGCGGCAAGAACGCCGTTGCCAAGGGCATCAAGGCGGGCGCTCTGGTCAAGGAGGTCTGCTGTGCCTGCGGCGGCAGCGGCGGCGGCAAGCCCGATTCAGCCATGGGTGGCGGCAAGGACGCGCTCAAGCTCGATAACGCCCTCGCGCTGGTGGACGACTTCGTAATGAACAACGTGAAATAAGGAGAAAGCGCCATGAACGACTGCATTTTTTGCAAGATCATTGCGGGGGAAATTCCCTCGAAAAAGCTCTACGAGGACGAGCTGTGCTATGCCTTTTATGACATTCAGCCCCTTGCGCCGCAGCATTTTCTCGTCGTGCCGAAGGAGCATCTGACCGGCGCGAACAAGATCAATCAGGACAACTGCGCCATCGTCGGCCATATCTTCGCGGTCATCACGAAGCTGACGTCGGTTCTGGGCTTTTCGGACGGCTATCGCGTCGTGACCAACTGCGGCGCGGACGCGGGCCAGACCGTGCCGCACCTGCACTTCCACGTGCTCGGCGGCAAGCAGCTGGGGAGCTTTAACTGATTTCTTTATGAGGCGGGCAGCTTGCCCGCCTTGATTTTTGAGGAGGGGAGGGGCCGGAATGCGCCGCCTGATGCTGTTTTGCCTTGCATTTACCGCTGCCGTGGCGGCGTATCTGTGGCTGCTTCCTGCGCGGGTGGCGCTCTTCGCGGCGCTGGGCTGCGGCATTCTTGCGGCAGTGCTCCTCCTGCTCCGGCGCGACGCGGCAAAGCGCGTCCGGATTCTGGCGCTCGGCGCGGCGATCGGCCTGCTATGGTGCTGGGGCTATGAGCAGCGGCGGCTCGTTCCGCTCCGCGCTCTGTGCGGCCAGAGCCGCACGGTCTCCGGCGAGGTCTGCCTCCTGCCGGAACGGACGGACTACGGCTGCCGCGTGGAGATGCGCCTCAACGGCGGGAAGGCGTACTTCTATCTGGACGGGGATGCCATGTCACTTTCGCTGGGAGACCGGGTGACGGTCACCGGTGAGGTGCGGGACGTCAGCGGGCAGGAGGACAACCTCTACTTTCAGTCGCGGGATATTTCGCTGCTGGTATTCCAGCGCGGGGCGTACACGGTCGAGCGGGCGGAAAGCCTGCCGCTGTCGCTCTATCCTGCGGCGGCGGGCGCGTATCTGCGCAATACGGTTTCGCGGGTCTTTCCGGAAGACAGCGAGGGCTTTGTGCGGGCGCTACTGACGGGCGACCGCAGCGGACTGAGCTACGCCAGCCAGACGGAGCTTTCCGTTGCCGGCATTTCTCACGTGATCGCGGTCTCGGGCATGCACGTTTCGCTCCTGATCGGCGCGATCCGTCTGCTGTTCGGCAGGAGGCGCGCCTCCTGCTTTGCCTGCATCGGCGTGATGGTCTTCTTTGCGGCAATGCTGGGCTTTTCGCCGTCAGTGACGCGGGCGGTGATCATGAACTCCGTTCTGCTGCTGGCGCCGATCTTCCACCGCGAAAATGACGCGCCGACAACGCTGAGCTTTGCCCTGCTGATTCTGCTGCTTGCGAACCCATGGGCGCTGGCGAACGTGAGCCTGCAGCTGTCCTTTCTTGCGATTGCGGGTATCTTCCTGCTTGCGCCCGGCCTTTGCAGGCGGATGCTGCGCTGGACAAAGGCCGACGACCGGAAGCTGCCGCACCCTTACCGGCGGCTGATGCGGACGCTGGCGGCCTCGATCTCCACCTCGCTTGGCGCTACATTTTTTACTCTGCCGCTGGCGGCGTGGTACTTTGGGACGATTTCGCTGGTCTCGGTGGTGACGAACGCCGTTTTGCTGCCGCTTATCAGCCTGATTTTTACCGCCAGCGCGGCGGCAGCCCTGCTGGGAATGCTCTGGACGCCGCTGGGCGCGATTCCCGCGCTCGGCATTTCGGCGCTGATTCGGTTTGTCCTCCTTGCGGTTGAGGCGATTGCCTCCATCCCGTATGCCGCGCTGTATACGGACAACCGGTACGCCTGCCTATGGCTCGGCTTTGTCTATGCGGCGAGCCTGCTTGGCTTCTGCTTCCGCAAACGAATCCGTCTTCGCGTGGTTGCGGCCTCCATGCTGGCGGCGCTGTGCATCACGCTGTTTTTCACCAGCCTCGACGGCGCGGCGACGCGCTTTACCGTGCTGGACGTGGGGCAGGGGCAGAGCCTGCTGTTTCAGGGCGGCGGCTGGCGTGTCGTGATCGACTGCGGCGGCAGCGATGGGGACAAGGCGGGCGAGAAGGTGGCGCGGCGGCTGCTCTCTTCCGGCGACAGTACGGTGGACGCGCTGATTCTGACGCACTATGACACCGACCACGTCGGCGGAGTTGCGCAGCTGATGCGCCGCGTGACGGTCAAGCGCCTGTTCCTGCCGGTGATGGAAACGGAAACGGCGACGCGAGAGGAGCTTGTGGCCGCCGCACTGCTCAACGGGACGGAAATCATCGATGTGGACAGCGAGCTGCTGCTGGAATTCGGCCAGACGCGTCTGACGCTCTATCCGCCGACGGAAAGTTTTACCGCCAATGACGGTCTTGCGGCGTTGATGTCCTTTGACGAATGTGATATACTGATTACCGGCGACATGGATCTCAGCGCGGAGGGGCGGCTTTTGCAGGCGTATGACCTGCCGCAGGCGGAGATTCTGATTGCCGGACACCACGGCTCGAAGTATTCCACGGGCCTGCCCCTGCTGGCGCATACCGCGCCGCAGGCCGTCCTGATCTCCGTCGGAGACAACCGTTACGGCCACCCGACGCAGGTGACGCTCGACCGGATCGCGGCGATCGGCGCTGCCGTTCTGCGCACCGATCTGGACGGCGATATTACGATAACGAGGTAACGACATGGCTGCAAAACCGACCGGCAGCAGCGCCAGCTGCGCACAACTGAAAAAGGACCTCAAGGAAAAGCGGCTCGGCTCGTTCTATATCCTCTCCGGCGAGGAGGACTATCT
>CAKUNB010000133.1 GCA_934668285.1 uncultured Oscillospiraceae bacterium
AGTCCTCAGTGAGATAATAATCCCCCTTAAAATGCCGGTACACGCGCTTCAATTTTAATTCCTGCATGGAACACCCTCCAATTTCTTGCATAGAAAACCGGTCCTTGGCAGTACATGGGCAGACAAATTAATGTCATCCCATTCTTAGCTCATCAGACCGGCGGCCGACCTTGGCAGCACATGGGCGGACAAATCAATGTCATCCCACTCTTAGCTCATCGAATCGACCGGGAATCAATATAACATACTTTTTTCTGCCTGTCAAGCGCAGCGTACGACGCAGAGCGAAGAAAGGGGAGTATTATGACGAATCTTTTTGACTATCTCTATTGGCGCGGGGATATTTCGACGCGGTTTGCGGCGTTTCAGGAGCTGGACGGCGCGATTCTGGCGCGGCTGTCCTACCTTCCGTTTGAGCTGGTGCTGCCGGAGCCGCCGGAGGTGCCGCTGCCGCTGCGGGACGTGGCTGCCATGCTGCTGGCTGTGCCGGAGCTGGAGGCACGTGTGACGCAGCCGGAGGATCTTCATCTGCTGCGGACGGTGCTGGAATGCGAGCGCTTCCGCAATGCCGAGGTCTTGGGCTTTGCCAGTCGCCGCGACGCCGAAACGCAGACGCAGTTCTCGGCACTGACGCTCCGCCTGCGGCCGGACGAGCTGCTGGTTTCCTTCCGCGGGACGGACAACACGCTTGTCGGCTGGAAGGAGGACTTCAACATGGGCTTCGTCTGCCCGGTTCCGGCGCAGGAGCTTGCGGTGGCGTATCTGGAGCAACTTGCGGCGCAGTATGCCGGTGCACTGCGCATCGGCGGCCATTCCAAGGGCGGTAATCTGGCGGTTTACGCGGCAGCGTTCTGTTCTGCGCCCGTACAGGAGCGGATTCTGGCGGTCTATAACTACGACGGCCCCGGCTTTGACGAAACGATCCTGCGCCGCGACGGCTACCGTGCCATCTGCGGGCGGGTGCATACCTTCGTGCCGCAATCGTCCGTCGTTGGCATGCTGCTGGGGCACGAGGAGGAATACACCATCGTCCACAGCGAGCGCATGGGCTTGATGCAGCACAATATTTATTCGTGGGAGGTCGAGCCGACGGGCTTTTTGGAGCTGGAAACCGTGACGAACAGCAGCCGCTTTATCGACCACACCATCAAGGCGTGGATTGCCGAAATGGATGTGCAGCAGCGCGAGCGCTTCGTCGATGCGGTCTACGACATCATGAAGGAAACGAACGCCGAAACGCTGCGCGACCTCAACGAAAACCGCCTGAATAGCGCCATGAGCGTCCTGCGCTCGCTGAAAAACCTCGACGAGCAGACACGCAGCGACGTGACCCACGCCATCGGCCTGCTGCTGAAAAGCACAAAGATCGGCTTCACGCAAACGCGGCAGGAGAAGAACGAAGGATAACAAAACGCCGGAGTCAGAGAAAACTGACTCCGGCGCTTTTTAGTTCACGTGCGCAAAGGTTGAGCCGAGGGGAAGGGAAAAGCCAAGGGATTGATACATTTTTTCGTCACACGGGGCGCAGCATACGGTCAGGCTGGCGATGCCGTTATCGCTGCACCAGGATTGCGCGGCTTTCGCCAGCCTTCGTGCGAGGCCACTGCCGCGAAACGCCGGTTCGACGTAGAAATCCTCATACACGCCCGTGTCAGAGCAGGCGAAGGTCGAATAGCAGCGTGCCACGCTGCACATTCCGACGAGGCGTTCGCCGCAGCGGGCGACGAAAAAGGTGATTCGGCCTGCCGCGATGGCCTGCCGGAGCCGCCGCTGCTGTCCTTCGGTCAGCGGCGCTTCGCCGATCGCCTGCTTGTAGCCGCTTTGCAGGGCCAAAAGCTGCGGGGCAGCCGGGTCATGCAGGACCTCGATCACGATGGCGGCCGCGCTTGCCGCGGCCCGGGGATTGGCTTGCTTGTTCAATTTCATTCCTCCAAAAAATCTTTCGGAGGGTTAGAAAGCGTGAACCCTCCATACACGTTGCAGCTTCATAAAAGACCACCCTTTCTAAATTGATATTTGTATGCGAAACGCACTGTAACGCGCTGATACCGCTAAGGAAGGTTGTTCCGGTTCTCCTCCGGCACGGGCGGGGCTTCTTCCTCCGGCTCGTCGTCCGGGACGACGCTGAAGCGGTGGGTGTGCTTCAAAACACCGATGATGCCGATCGTTCCGCAGCCGAGGGCCAGCGATTGCTGCCCGTTCAGGACGAAATAGAGGACCGAAATGATGCCGAACAGGGTAAAAACGAGGATGCTTTTGCGGCGGTTTGGGTTAATTTTGACGAAAACGGAGAAGAAAATATACAGCCCCGCCAGCAGGAATATGATGCGCGATACCGGCAGCAGCGCCAGCAGCACGCCGAACGCCGTCGAGATGCACTTGCCGCCGTGCAGATGGTTAAACAGGCCGACCGCGTGGCCCAGCACCGGCGCGACCAGCACGGCGGCGAACAGCAGCTGCGCCACGTCAAGCGAACGCGAGGCCATATAGACCGGCAAAAAGCCCTTGAGCAGATCCAGCGCGAGGCACAGCAGCCCCATCGCAACGCCGCAGGTCGCAAAGACGTTTGCCGCACCGGGGTTTTGATCGGGGGTGTCCTTGGTAATGTCGCGGTCCATTAAGAGCTTCGGCAGCAGGCGGCTGAACATGATGCTGCCGAGCAGGAAGCCTCCGATGATCCACGAATACCAAAGCAGCAATTCATGCAGTTTCATGCTTCGTCACGCTTTCTATGATCCGGTCGGCGGCGTCGGGTGGGAAATTGTCGCGCTGCGCCTGCCGCATGGCCTCAGCGCGGTCCGGGTCGTTCAGCAGCGACAGCGCTGCGGTGACGGCCTCCTTTGCATTTTCGGCGCGGACGGAGGTTCCGTGCTCGGAGAAGAACGCGGCATTTTTCGTTTCGCAGCCGGAGAAGGCCAGAATGTGGACCAGCGGGATATTTGCGACGGCGGCCTCCGTACTGGAAAGCCCGCCGGGCTTCGAGATCATCACGTCCGCCGCGTTCATATACCGCGCGACCTCGCGCGTGAACGGGACGACGTGCAGCAGCTCACAATCGGCGTATGCGGCCTCCAGCTCCTGCTGCAATTCGGCATTGCGGCCGACGAGGACATAGATCGCAAACGGGCGCGTCGCCTGCCGCAGCAGCTCGTTGCAAAGTGCCTGAATGTTGCCGCAGCCGACGCCGCCGCTCATGATGAGAACGATGGGCAGCTCCGCGTCCATGCCAAGCTGCTGCCGGGCGGCGGCGCGTTCGGCGTGGTCGGCAAAGCGGGCGCTGACCGGAATGCCGGTGGCGAAAATGCGCTCCGTCGGGATGCCCTGCTCCACCAGCTCCTGCCGCAGGGCCTCGTGCGGGATGAAATAGCCGTCGAGCACCGTTTCGCGCAGGAAGGGAATGCAGGTGTAGTCTGTCAGAATCCCATAGGAAGGAACGGCGTAGTCCGTTTTCTTCTTCAGCGCCGTGAGCGCCTCCATCGCGAAAAGATGCGTACACAGCACGGCATCGAAGCCCTCGTCCTCGATATAGGCGCGGAGCTTCCCGGCGTATTTCGCGTTGGCGAGGTAGATCGGCGAGGTAATCTTCGTCGCGCTGTACAGCGCACCCGCGCCGTAGATCGCGCCAAACACAGCGGGGGCGTTTTTGATGATGCCGTTATAGGTGTTCGCGGCAATTTTTGCCGCCTTTTTGCTGCGGAAATCGAGCGGGTCGGCGAGTGTGTATTCATAGCCCTTGCGTTCGATCGCTTCGATCAGGGCGTTTGCTGCGCTGTTGTGACCTTCGCCGGTCGCGCAGCTCAGTACCAGTAGCTTCATGAGAAATCAGTTCCTTTCCGTGGCGGCCCTCAGGCGCGCGGCAGATCGAAGGCCTCGACGATCGTTTCGATATCGTCGTCCGTGATGTGGATGATCTTGCCGAGGGGGGCGGTGTCGATGACGGACCGTGCCGTCGCCTCCATGACCTCCATGCGGTCAAAGGCCTTCAAAAGATTGTTGCCGGTTGTGACCGCGCCGACGTTTTCCACCAGCATTGCGGGCTTGGCGGGGGCGAAAGCGGCGGCGAGCGTTTCCGGCGCGTCGTAATAGGCGTCAAACTGGCCGTACAGCAGGTCGCGGAGCTGGAGATAGCTCTCCGGGATCGTCCGTGCGTCGAGATACTTACGGCAGACGGCAAAGGCGGTCAGGTGCGGCGGCTGTGCGGTGATTACGGCGTTGACCTCCGGCCGCGCCTGATAGAGCGCGGCGTGGAGCTGTGCGGTGGTGTGAGCCGTTTCGGTTTCCGGCGTGACCCAGAGCAGGTCCTGCGGCTCCAAAAGGTCAAGATCGAGGCAGGCGGGTGTCATGAGGAAGCCACCCTGCGGCAGACGGACAGAGCAGCTGCCCTGCGCGGCGGTGAACAGACCGGTCCGATAGCAGCGGCGTGTGATCTTCAAGATTTCCTGCGCCGCATCGGCAGCGCCGGCGGGCAGGGGAGCGCCCTGCACCTCGCGAAGCCGGTGATACGCGGGAATCGGCTGCGGCGTACCGAGGCGGCGGGCGGCCAGCTCCAGCTCTGCACTGTAGTTCAGCAACTCAAAGCGGCGGAAGGCCTCGAACATATCCGGCGCAACGACACAAAGACCGTGATTTTCCAGCATGGCGATGTTCTGGCCCTTGGCAAATACTGCGCTGACCTTCTTGCCGAGCGCCTCGCTGCCGGGGCAGTCGTAGGCCGCCATGGACATCTCACCCTGCACGGTCGAGCAGACTAAGCTTTGCAGCGGCAGCCGCCGCACGATGGAGAAGGAAACGGGAACGGGCGGATGCGCGTGCAAAATCGCGCGGACATCCGGGCGCAGCCGGTAAACGGCGGTATGGAACGGCAACTCGCAGGAGGGCTTGTAC
>CAKUNB010000134.1 GCA_934668285.1 uncultured Oscillospiraceae bacterium
TGCCTCCGGTCGGAGTTGAACCAACGACACGCGGATTTTCAGTCCGCTGCTCTACCTACTGAGCTACAGAGGCATGTTGAGCCGAGATAAACTCGGCTCATATGCGATATGGCGACCCGGAACGGACTCGAACCGTCGACCTCCAGCGTGACAGGCTGGCGTGCTAACCGACTGCACCACCGGGCCAAATAGTGGTGGGAACAACAGGGCTCGAACCTGTGACCCCATGCTTGTAAGGCATGTGCTCTCCCAGCTGAGCTATGCTCCCGAACGGCTGATTTGCATCAGCGACGGGTCTTATTATACACAGGAGGCCCCATTTTGTCAAGCACTAATTCCAAATTTTTTATGTTTTTTTGTTTTTCGCAGGAATTCGACTTCTTTCATTGCCTTTCCCGCTGACACATGCTATAATCAATATAAGCAGATTAGGGAGGGTTATCTATGCAGCCTCGTTACACGCTGCAGCAGCCGCTGCAAAAGAAGGACTACCTCGAATATGGCCGCCTGCTGACGCATATCAGCACCCGCTGGGCGTGGTGCGTTCTGGCGATTCTTCCGCTGGTCTTCCTCGCCCTGTACGTCGCCGCGCTGTTCGACGGCGAAAACCGGCCGGAATTCCTGCTGTTCGGTGTCGCGTGCTTTGCCTACTGGGCCTTCAGCGGAGAAATCTTCGGCAGCTCTGCCTTCTCCGGCGCGGTGCGGACGACCGGCCTGCCGCGTGGATACGCGTTTTACGGGGACTACGTGCAGGCCTTCACCACCACCGGCGACACCAAAGTTGCCTATTCCGCCGTCAAGAAGCTTGCGGAAACCGATCAGATTTTTCTGCTGAGCATCAGCCGGAATAACTATCTTCTGATCCCGAAGTCCGCGCTGGCGCCGCATGACATTACTCCCTTCCGCGCCTTCCTCGAGGAGAAGACCGGCAAGGCCTCGAAGCACGTCCGTGTCCGCGCGAAGACGCGGTATCTCCTCTTCGGCTGCCTGACCACAACGGCGCTGATCGCCTTTGTGCTGGGGCAGTTCGTCTTCCGGTCGGCGGAGCCGGACACGAAGGTATTCTCGCGCGACACGTACAGCATCACCCTGCCGAAGGACTTTTCCGGCCTCGAGGGCGACGACAAGAGCGGTATTTTCTACCAGATCACCAATCTGGACACCTACATCACGGTATCGTTCCGGACGGACACGGCGCTGATGCGCGCCGGCTTCAATCCGGCCTTCGGCGCGAAAAACTATATCACAAGGCTGCTGGATCAGATCAGCATCCACCCCGAGGATCTCACCGAGCGGGACGACGGCGCGGCCTGCGCAACCTACACCGACACCTACGAGGAGGGCGAGTTTTTCTACTATCTGGTCTGCCAGCACGAAAACGAGGCCTTCTGGTGCACCGAATTCTACTGCAGCGCCGCCGACCGCTCCAAATACGAGCCGCTGTTCGCCGAATGGGCCGCCACCATCCGAATCACCCCGCAAGCCGATAACTGACCGCCAAGCGAAGCCCAGAAAGAGAGGAGCAACCCATATGGAACCACGCTTTGAATTCCACTGCACCCCGCAAAAGAAGGACTGCTGTGACCTCGCGCGGATTCAAGCCCGGCGCACCAGACACTGGGCACGGATCGTAATGCGCATCTCCGCGCCGGTGTTGATCGTGCTTTACGCACTGCTTCTATTTTTGGATGACCCGTATCCCGCAGCTCTGATCTGCGCCATCGTCGTTCTTTTTCTACAGGTCTTTTCCCCGGAGATCAACGGCCAAGGCATATACGCCACCGCACGCAGCGGCGCACTCCCGGACACCTTTGTCTTTACCGACGAGCAGATTCAGACCACCTCCTCCGTTTCCAGCTCCAACACCGCCTACGCCGCCATCGTCGATATGGCAGAAACGGACCGCATTTTTGCCCTGTACGTAAACCGGCAGAGCGCCTTTGTCCTTCCGAAAAGCAGCTTTGCTCCCGGCGAAGTCGATCAATTCCGCACTTTTCTGGAGGAAAAATGCGGCAAGCCCGTCCGCCGCTTCCCAACGGGCAACAAAAAGCGCTTTGTCTACCTCGGCATGATGCTCGTCCTTGCGGTCGTACTCATCGCCGGTGCAATCTTCCTCCGCGACTGGCGCGCCAACCGCCCGCAGACTTTTCGGACGGACGCTTACAGCATCTCCCTGCCGCAATCCTTCACCGAAGAAACGCCGGATGCCGAAAACGGCTGGCTGTTTGAGGCATCGAACCGCTTCGCCTACGTTTCCATGTTCAGCGAAACCGACGAAGCGCTGCTCGACGCGGGCCTTTCCCCGTTCCAGAACGCCACATCCTACCTGGATGGGCTGCTGGAGTTCTACGATGTCACCCCCGAACCCATCGTCACGCTGGACAGCAACACGGCCTACTGCTTCGCCACCGCCGAATTCGACGGCACGACCTACCTCTACTGCTACGCCGTCCGGCACGGCGCAGAGGCCTTCTGGTGCACCGAGTTCTTCTGCGACGCCGCCTACCGCGCGGAATATGAGCCGCTGTTCACCGATTGGCTCCAAACCATCCGCATCGCTAACTGATCACATTGGAGGCGCTTATGGAACCACGATTTTCCGCTCTGCGTGTCATTCAGAAGAAGGATGACCTTGATCTGGCCGCCTTTCTGCGCAAGAACATGACAGGCTGGCGCAAATTCCTGAAAATTTTTCTCTTTGTCATCGCGCTGCTTGGCCTTCCGGCGTGCATTCTCAGTGAATCCGGCACGTGGAATCTGATAATAGCCCTTGTGTTGATTCTGTACGTTCTCTTTTTTGACTGTTTGCATGGCTTCCGCCTTTATCGTGTCGAATCTCGCGGCCGCGCAGTGATCGAGCTTCATTTCTATGATGACCATCTGCAAGTTGTCGATTCTCTCGCAGACAGCACTTATCTCTACGCTGGTGTCGCCGCCATCCACGAAACGCCGCACCAATTCCTGTTGCAGCTCCCCGCGAAGCGTTACATTCTCGTCCCGAAGTCCTCGCTCCCGGCCGGGCAGGTCGATGCGTTCCGTGATTTCATCGCCGAACGCTGCGGCAAGCCCTGCCAGCCCTGTCCGATTCGTCCGGCATGGCGCTGGGGTTGGCTCGGTGTTTGCTGCGCCCTTCTGGTGCTTTCTATCATCGGCAGCTACATTCTGAACCACCAGCCGCAAACCTTTGTCTGCGATAACTATTCCATCACCCTTCCAGAGGAATTCATTGAGATTCCGGAAGATGTAGCTCCCCCGTCCACCTACTGTTTTGATTCGCAGGATGTTCTTATTGTCGCAAATTTTTCCAACAGTCCGTCCTCCTTGGGTCAGATTGAAACGCTGGTGCTCTATGACGGCAAATCAGAAGCCTACGAAGGCCCCCTGTATGCGCCGGACGCGCCGCACACCTATCTGCTGGACAACGGCATCTGCTGCATCTTCGTCTACTTCCCGTATTTCCCGGAATCCTATTACTGCTACGCCACCCTCCCACTCTCGGATACAACGTATTGCACCACCACCTTTGTTTTCCCAAAAACGAACGAATCCCTCCAAAAATACCAGCCCCTGATTCTAAAATGGGCCGCAACCATCCAAGTCACCCCGAAAAATTGATCTGCCACGAAAAAGAGCCGACTCCGTTGAGTCGGCTCTTTCTATTGTTCAATCCAGCGAATCGAGCAGGGCTTTGACGTCCTCCGGAGTGAAGGTATAGACCTTGTCGCAGAATTGGCATTCGATGGTGATGGGCTTGCCGTCGTCGACGATTTCCTGCAGGTCCTTTTTGCCGATGGTGATGAGCGTCGCGGAGACGCGCTCGCGGCTGCAATAGCAGCGGTATTCGACCGGCTCCTCGTCGAAGAATTCCAGCTCGAACTCACACAGCACCTTGCGCAGAATCTCCTCCGGCGTCAGGCCGCCCTCAAGCATTGGGGTCACTGCGCCCGCACAGGCGATGCCGGTTTCGATCTTCATGATCACGTCGTCCGGCGCACCGGGGAGCAGCTGGATGAGATAGCCGCCCGCTACGCGGACACTCTGGTCGGTATCGACGAGGACGCCGAGGGCGCAGGCCGTCGGCGTTTGCTCGCTCTGCGCGAAATACGCCGTCACGTCGTCCGCGATCTCGCCGCTGACGAGCGCGACCGAGCCGATATATGGCTCCTTCATCTGCAAATCGCGGATGACCGTCAGCGTGCCGTCCTTGCCGACCGCCGCGCCGACGTCGAGCTTTCCCGCGTACTTTTCCAGCAGGGTGATCGACGGATTGTGCACATATCCGCGCACATTGCCCGCCGCGTCCGAGGTCGCCAGCAGCGTCCCGAGCGGCCCGCCGCCCTTGACCTGAAGCGTCAGCGCACCGTTTTCGACCTTTTGCAGGTTGCCCATCATGGAGCAGGCCGTCAGGAGCCGCCCCAGGGCCGCCGTCGCGGTCGGTGTCGTTTTATGAATTGTTCTTGACCGCTCGACGAGATTGGTCGAGCGAATGGCCATCGCCTTGACAAAGCCGTCCTTCGTGACGGCGCGAATGATATAATCTCCGTTCATATTGCTTCCTCCGTTGCAGGCTTTACGGCGCAGAAATAGATGCGCTGCTCGTTCTCGCGCGGCGGCTCCATGCGGCAGTCGGCGAGCTGCCGCACCTCGGAAAATCCTGCCGCTTGCAGCCACGCGGTCAGCTCCGCCGGTTCATAGGCATACTCGCAGTGCTGCTCAAAGCTGCGCTCCCAGAGGCTGCCGCTGCGCCGGAACAGGTCGATGCCGTAGTAGCACCGGCGCTCGTTTTCGTCAAAATCCGCGCGCCAGACGCAGTAGCTGTCGTCATTTTCGTCCAGAAAGACCTGTCCGTCCAGCCCGCGCAGCTTGGT
>CAKUNB010000135.1 GCA_934668285.1 uncultured Oscillospiraceae bacterium
TGCCGTGCAGGACACAACGGAGCTCATCGCCTCGGCGGCGATTTTGAGTGGTCTTGCAAAGCTCTTTGCCGAAAAGCTTTTGCTGCTCGACGGAAAAACCCTCGAAACCGGCGGCAGCATAGAAGTCGCAGAGTAAAGTAAAAAGTAATAGTGAAGAGTGAATAGGTGTGGTGCCGGCTTTGCCGGCGATTCAAATCGTGCCGCTTTGCGGCACACCGCACTTCTTCACTCTTCACTATTACCTATTACCTCGCTTCACGCTTCTTCCGGCTCCATTGCGTCGAGGAGGGGCCTCTTGAGTGCGCCCCGAACCAGGCTGTCGGCGTTTCCGTGGACGACGTTGAGGGCGGGCACGGCGTGGCTGAGCTCGGTCCGGCCGTCAAAGAACACGTCCAGATCGAGCATGAACACGCGCTGCTCTTCCACAGCCCGCGTGCGGTTATCGACCTTGCGAAGAAGGCCCGGGCCGCACTTGATGTTCGCCTTGGCCCCGCCGGGCATGTTGGCCGTTACGGACTGCTCGCATTTCAAGAACGCTTCTTCTTTGGTTTCATCGTCCGCCATCAGGCCGAGATAGCCCGGCGCGATGAGCTCGCGCCACGAATACTCGTCCAGCCCCATCGCCTTTTTGTTGACGGCGTTGATATACCGCAGGCCGATGCGCTCAAAATAGGCGGGCTTATAGACCTTGATAAAGCTGGCCAGCACCTCGTCGAGCCGCTGGGCGAAGTCCTCCCAGACGGTATAGGCGGGGGTGGCGAGGGCGATGAAGGTATTGGTCATATTGACCTTCCACCGGCCGTCGGCGGAGAGGAACTGATAGTTGACGACATCCGGCTGCTGCTCCAGCTTCATATTGCCGGGCTGGCCGACCATCTTGGGGGGCAGCTTTTCCAGATTGCGGGTGTACTGCGGATAACTGCCGCGGATCAAGTCCTGAAATTCCGCAGGCTCCCGTGCCGAAATCGACAGGATCGCGGGGAAGCGAAGCTGACAGATGACCTCCAAAAGCTGCGGCTTGCGATATTGCACGCGCTCTGTTTCCAAAAACATACGATGCGCTCCTTTCCAAACGTATGGAACCGCGAAATCCGCGCGGCCCCGTCTGTTTTATGGCAGATTGTCCCAAAAGCCAGATTCTTGTCATGCGAGGCCGCAGGCCGTGGCAATGACAAAAGGGTAGCTTTCTGACATGCTCTTATAGAGCGATTATATCACACCCTTCCGGCGGTTGCAATGTCTTTTCCTTGTAAATCCATGCCGCCGGGGCTTGAAAACCGGACAAAAATCTGGTATACTGAATCCGTTTTTTCAGCCGTCTCATCTGAAAATTAAGGCATCCTTAACAGGGAGCCGCGTCTTGAGGGAGGAAATATGGAGGAACTGTTCTCAAATGTGTCGAATCTGGCGTGGCAGCAGGTCGTAATGTGGCTGCTCGGCGGCGTTCTGATCTTCCTTGCGATCAAGAAGGATATGGAGCCTGCGCTGCTGCTGCCGATGGGCTTCGGCGCGATTCTGCTGAATCTGCCGGGCGCCGACCTGAGCGTTTTGCAACTCCTTTACGACAAGGGCATTGCAAATGAGCTGTTCCCGCTGGTGCTGTTTATCGGCATCGGCGCGATGATCGACTTCGGCCCGCTGCTGTCGGACCCGAAGCTGATGATCTTCGGCGCGGCGGCGCAGTTCGGCATTTTCTTTACGTTCTTTATTGCGAGCCTCTGCGGCTTTGATATCCGCGACGCGGCCTCGATTGCCATCATCGGCGCAGCCGACGGCCCGACGTCCATTGTCGTTGCAAACGCCCTGCAAAGCGGCTATATCGGCGCGATCACCGTGGCAGCGTATTCCTACATGGCGCTTGTGCCGATCGTGCAGCCGCCGGTCATCCGGCTGCTGACGACGAAAAAGGAGCGCCTGATCCGCATGCCGTACCATCCGCACGCCGTTTCCAAGGGGACGAAAATTCTGTTCCCGATCGTTATCACCATCGTCACCGGCGTTTTTGCGCCGAAGGCGGTCGCGCTGGTCGGCTTTTTGATGTTCGGCAATCTTATCCGCGAGTGCGGCGTGCTGGATTCGCTGTCCGAAACGGCGCAGAAGGTGCTGGCCAACCTCGTGACAATCTTCCTTGGTATCACCATCGCGGTGAACATGGATGCAGCGCGCTTCCTGCGCAAGGAAACGCTGCTTATTATGGGCCTCGGCCTGGTTGCGTTCATCTTTGATACGGCGGGCGGCGTTCTGGTCGCGAAGCTCATTAACATCTTCCTGCCGAAGTCGAAGAAGCTCAATCCGATGATCGGTGCGGCGGGCATTTCCGCGTTCCCGATGTCCTCCCGCGTCATCCACAAGATGGGGCTGAAGGAGGACCCGCAGAATTTCCTGCTCATGCACACCGTCGCCGTGAACGTTTCGGGGCAGATCGCCTCGGTCATCGCCGGCGGGCTGATTATGAGTCTGGTGTTCCGATTTGCTTAAGGAGGGGTTAGGAATGAAGCTGTTGACAGCATTTTCCGCGCTGGCGGCTGAGGCTGGCACGATTCCCGATCGCCCCGCGACGACGGAGGAAGCCCTCTGGCTGATGGGTGTCGGTTGGGGCAGCATTTTCATCGTCATCGCGATCATGATCGTGCTTGTTCTGATTTTGAACGCAGCGGGCCGGAAGAAGAATTAAATTGAATATAGAAATCCCCGATGCGGAGCAGGAATGCTCCGTATCGGGGATTTTCTCGTATGCAGCACCGGCGGCCGGGGACGAAACTGCGCTCTGCGGCGGGATGTGGGCATCCCGCCCTACGCAATGACCGACCTTGGGAGTCGAGGCGGCGGATTATTCGACAACAGGAAGCACCATGTCCTCGATCGCCTGCCGGAGGGTGGGGTGGCGGATGACGAAGTGAATGACGGGGGCTTTGTTTTTCGACACCATTGCCCACTTGCCCTCGCGGATAACGATGTTGATATTACAAAAGCCCTTGTCGTTTGTAAAAATCACGTCATATTGATCATTTTGTTCGGCAAACGCCTCCGTCAGGCGCAGGTGCTCGCAGTATTCCTCGTAGGTGTAGACCAGATCGCGCTCGAAAAACAGCTCGGACAGCGACAGGGACACCGGCGCTGCGGCGAATTCCTCCGGCGTGAGGCGCGGCAGCTCGTCGCGCACCGCGCCGTGGGACAGATATTGCGCGAAGTGCTCCCGCTGCCGCGCGGCGAAGGTGAGGATCGCCTGCTTCTCCTTCGCGGAAACGTCGCGGCGGTCCAAAAACGCGGTCAAAAACGCCTCGTCCGCCGTGTAGATCGGCGGGGCGCTGAGCAGACTCCTGCGCCGCCCGCTTACCTGTGTATCCGTGCGCAAAAACGCGTCCAGCGCACTGCGCATCGGCTCACGGTAGATATCCATCAGCGGCTTTGCGCGGCCGAGCAGGTCCGCCGCGCGCTGCTGATAGTAGGCAAGGTCGCTTTTGCCCTTTGTCAGGTAATACATTCCGTTGTCGTGGTGGCCGGCGATGCACTCGCCCGCCAGCGCCGCCGCGCCGGAAACCTTCAGAAAATGGCAGAATACCGTGTTCGGCGCGTCCTTGAGGTAGTAGGGCGAGATCTGGCCGGTCATATAAAGCGGAATGTGGCTCTCCAGTCCCAGCATCAGTTCGTTGAAGGGGCGGTTGAGGTCGTGGATGATGTTCAGATGCAGGCCCTTTTTCAGCAGCAGCGCCAGCCCGAACATATATTTTTTGGAAAAATCGAGATCCGCCGCCATGTCCTCCATCGGCATATCGCTGTACAGCAGCACCGGCTGGTCAGAACGGGACAGGACGGTCGCCTTAAAAAAGTCCAGCTCCCCCTTTTTCATCTCCTCGATGCCGCGGTAGACGTGGGAGGCGGGAAGGGTGAAGGGCAGGGTCGGCGTTTTCAGCTCGTCGAAGCGGATGGCGCGGATGTATTCGTTGAGGTCGAAGCTGTCAAGCGTTTGCAGGAACGCGGAAACGGAGCCGCCCTGTCCCGGCGCGTCGGCGACGGAGGCCGCTCCGCCCGTGAGCCACTGCACCACCGCGGTATAGTAGGCCGTTTCGTCCGCCAGCGCCTCCGGCGCGACGCCGATGAGCGCCGCCACGGCCGCCATGCCCTTTTCGTCGTCAAACCGCCGCACAAGGAAGCGCGCCACGTCCGCGCAGAATTTTTCCGGCTCGGCAGGGGAGCGCTGACCGCTGCGGACGCGCGAAAGGAAGGACGGGTCGTAGCTGATCGCCTTGGAAAGCTCCGCCGTGCTGACCGGCAGGAGGGTGAGCAGGTGGTTGAGATTTGTCCGCAGCGCCTCGGCATCGAACAGGTGCAGGTCGGCGCAGGAGAAGAACGCCTCGCGCAGCGCTTCCTCGGACAAAGGCCTGCCTCGCTGTGCAGACGCGGCGGCAAAGCCCGCAATCAGACGCTCCAAATCCTCCCGGCCCGGCGTGCGCTCGCCGGAGCGAAAACGGCTGATCGTCGCGGCCGAAAGCCCGCTGGCCCGCGCCAGCTCCCGCGCCGTGCAGTCACAGCGCTCCATCTGCGTGGATAATGCCTGCGAAAATTTCATGTCATGGCCTCCCTTTGGGTGGTATGGTACAAGTATAGCGTACTTTGCGCCGCTTGTACAGATGTTTCTGAAAAGTCATTGCCGAAACGGAAATTTTTCCCGGAAATCGCGGAGAATATAGTATGATAGCCTTGTAGATTGGTTTGCTCCGCATAGTTACGGTATATTGAGCAGGAGCGGATCAAAAT
>CAKUNB010000136.1 GCA_934668285.1 uncultured Oscillospiraceae bacterium
GTAGCTATAGTTGGTATAGAAGAAGCCGCCCTCAATGACGATATTGCCGCCCTGAGAATAGACGACAGAGTTGCCGTAGTTGTTGGCATCGCCGCCGACGGTGAAGGTGCCGCCCTTGATGGTCACAGCCGCGCCGTCTGCAGCCGTAACGCAGATATTGTCGCCGCCGGAGCCGCCGTCAAAGGTGCCGCCGGTGATGGTAACGTCCGCGCTCGGCCCGATTGCCTTAACAGCAATGGCGTTCGGATCGGTCGCGGTAATGCCGGTGCTGATGGTTTCCTTGCCGGTGAAGGTCTTGCCCCCAGCAATCACCTCGGTATAGTCCGCGTTCTTATCGTACTGGTTGTCGTTGCTGTCGTACTCAACGGTATCCTGCGTCGCGTAAACAGTGACGTTAATGCCGGTGATGCTGCAATTCTGATACTCGTTGCCCGCAGTTTCCTGCATGTGGCCGGAGATGCTCAGGGTCTGTGCGTCTGCACCGACTGCCAGATGCTGCTCCTCAGCAATGTCAATACCATTGACCGTCCAGTCGATGACCTTGTTGAGCTTCTCGTCGCCCTTGATGCCGGTGATGACCACCTTATACTTGAGCGCCAGCTTGCCGGCATTGCTGATGCGCAGCTGCTGCAGCTGATACGTGCCGCCCGGCTCCCAGAGCATGTTGGCGTTGGCCGTGTACTTGCCCTCCGCATCCTTCTGGAGGAAGGAGAGCGCGTCGTCCTCGGTCATGTCAGCAGTGTTCTTCCACTCGCTCGGATTGCCATCGGCATCCCATGCCGCCGCATACTCGAGCTTGAGCTTGAGCGTGCCGGACGTGATGGTGCTGACCGAGGTGCTTGCGGTGTCGGTGAACCACGCGAAGGTGGTGCCGATGAGCATAACCGCACAGATCATGATCGAGCAGATACTGAGCAGTAATGCGCGCTTGGTGTGTTTCATTTTTGCTATGTACCTCCTGTTGCATTTTCGTCGGCAGATGGGTTAAGATACGCTCCGCCCTGCCGGCGGCAACGAAGGTATCACGCGAACAAATTAGCAGAATTTTTGGTCAAAACAGTCAAAATCAAGGAAGGCAAAGCCCAATCCGTTGTGCATTTTAACGATTATGCAATTTTCATATAACCCGCTCCCCCGCGGCCCGAGGCGCCGTTCTATCGAAGCCTTTGCTGAAAACATACACAGTCGACAGCTTTTTGCATTGTATCAATCCACCGCAAAAATGTCAATCACTTCCGCACCAATTTTTCCATTTTTCTACCCCCCAGCTCATCTCCGCCGTGTAGGCACTATCGTAATCCGTCCGTAGGGCGGGCTGCCCATTGCGCAGCCGTTGGCGACGAAGGAGCCTTACGGATGCGGCATACCCCTTGCGGGTACATCGCGCCGTGCAGGCACATCCGATTTGCGCAAGGCTCAAATGAATGCTAAAAGCGCCGTTACTTGCCGGATGGGCGCTCATCGAGCGCCCATCCCCGCGCCCGCAGGCGCCTTGGCTCCCTCTCTGAGGGAGCTGGCACGCGGAACGCGTGACTGAGGGAGTCCCCCGTCCCCGCCGCAGCGGATATTTTAATCCGTGCCGAAGGCACACCGCAATTATGTATTACTCGATACTGCCTGCTCGCGGGGCGTCGAGGACGCCGCCCCCTGCAGGGCAGCCCACCTTACGGCACCATCCTTCGTTGGTTTACATAATCTATATACTGAAACCGAAGCCCGTTCTCCTCCATGACCTCCGACTGCGCCGCGATCTTCCAGTCGGACAGCGCGTCGAGATCGGGGAAAAAGCGGTCGGCGGGCAGCTCGGCCAACGTGCGCGTCAGGAAAACGCGGTCGCAATACGGCAGCAGCGCAGCATAGACGCTCGCGCCGCCGATCACGGCGACGTCCTCCGCCTCCTCCGGCAGCGCCGCCAGCAGCGACGGCAAATCCGGATAAACCTCCGCTCCCGCGACGCAAAACGACGCATCACGCGATAAGATTAGGTTGCGCCGGTTCTTCAGCGGTCGCCCGCCGGGGAAGGTTTCCAGCGTCTTTCGCCCCAGAATGACCGTTTTCCCCTCCGTCAGGCGGCGGAAGCGCTGCAAATCGGCCCGAATCGCAACGAGCAGCCGGTTCTCCATGCCGATGCCCCAGCGGAGGTCGGCGTTGACGACAGCAAACATTTTTCCGTCCTCCACTCAGATTGCAACCGGGATGCGATCGGTGAATTCGTGCCAGCGGTAGTTTTCAAACTTGAAATCGTCCACCTTGAAATCATAGAAATCCTTGATCTCTTGGTTTACATAAAACTCCGGCGCCTCCAGCGGCTCACGCTCGAGCAGCTTCTCCACCAGCGGCACATGGCGGTCGTAGATATGGCAGTCGGCGATCACATGCACTAGCTCGCCCGCCTCGAGGCCGCTCACCTGCGCCAGCATGTGCACCAGAACGGCATATTGCGTAACGTTCCAGTTGTTCGCAGTCAGCATATCCTGCGACCGTTGATTCAAAATCGCGTTCAGCGTGTTTCCACTGACGTTGAAGGTCATGGAATAGGCGCAGGGGTAGAGCGCCATCTCGTGCAGGTCGGCAAAATTATAGAGATTTGTCAGAATCCGGCGGCTGGCGGGGTTGTTTTTCAGGTCATACAGCACGCGGTCGACCTGGTCGAATTCGCCCTCCGGATATTGGTGCTTCACGCCGAGCTGGTAGCCATAGGCCTTGCCGATCGTGCCATCCTCGCGCGCCCAGCTGTCCCAGATGTGGCTGTGCAGATCGGCGACGCGGTTGGACTTTTTCTGCCAGATCCACAGCAGCTCGTCGATGCAGGAGCGGTAGTAGGTCCGCCGCAGGGTCATGATCGGGAATTCCTCGCGCAGATCATAGCGATTCACCACGCCGAAGGTCTTGACCGTGTGGGCAGGCGAGCCGTCCTCCCAGCGCGGGCGAACCTCGCGGTCAGTGTCCCAGACGCCCTCGGACAGAATTTTTTTGCAGGTTTCAATGTATAACAGGTCTGCTTTACTCATTTTTCATCACCGTGTTCCAGTATACCAGAAGTCCCGCCCGTTGTAAAGGAAAACCGCAGTCCGAAAACGGACTGCGGCCAGACTGTCAAAAAACAGCCCAGTGAAAGGTTTCGGAGGGAGAATAACTGTGAAAGGGAACCGTCAGGGTTCCCTTTCACATTCCATCACCCCGCCGCAGCGGGCAAAATTGCAAAATAATCTTCCTTATTCCTATTTTGCAATTTTGAAAGCAGCTTGTCGAAAAAGTCCGTGAGGACTTTTTTGACAAGCTGACCGCAGTCCGAAAACGGACTGCGGCGATTTGTGTTATTTCTTGTTTTCCTGCTTTTGCAGCAGCTCAACGGTGAGGGCTGTGTTCATAGCGATGCTGCGGAGATTCGTCGCGTTGTTCAGGGCAATCATGCCGCCGGCGACGGTGATGAAGGCCAGCAGAATGGAGCCGAAGAAATACAGGACGCTCATCAGCGGCTCCCAGTAAAGCCACTGAATGGCAAGCACGGTGCCGGTGATCACGATCGCGGCAAACATGATCCAGAGGATCACGCGCAGAAACACGATCCAGCCCATGCCCTTGCCGGTCTTGCCGGTCTTTTGATAGAACACGGGATTCGGCTGATAAGGCATCTGCGGATACGGATTCTGCTGATAGGCAGGAGCGGGGCGAACGGGGGCTTCGGGCTTGGGCGGGATGGGCTGCGCTGGGGCTGCCTCGCGGGCTGAGCCGGCTCCTGCACGGCCTTAGCCGGACGGCCGCAATCCGGGCAGAAGGCCTGCTCCGCCGTCAGCTCTCGGCCGCAGCCGGAGCATACGAATTTTGCCATATTGATTTTCCTCTCTTCTTTCGTTTTCCGGGAGGTGTGGCCCCCGGTTTCCGTTGTCTCTATTGTAGAACGGCCATTGCGGCGTGTCAAGGCGGAAAAAGGAAAGCCGCCGCTTCAAGCGACAGCCTTCCGATTTTTAAGACCGTTTCTCCGCAACCGAGATGCGGTTGAGCGCACGCGCCAGCTTGATGCGGGCAATGGCGATATCCTTATCCTCCTGCGCAGTGGCAATGCGCTGCTTGGCGCGCTCCTCTGCGGCCCTGGCGCGTTCGATGTCAATGGACTCGGCGTACTCAAAGGTGGTAGCAACGAGGCGCACCTCGCCCTTTTCCACGCTCAGAAAGCCGCCGCCGCAGGCCGCGTCCCGCGCCATGCCGTCAACAGTGACGGTGACGACGCCGATATCCAGCGCGGCCAGGTAATCCGCATGGTGTGCGCGGATGCTGACGTAACCCTCGGTCGTGCGCAGGCGGAGCGCCTCGGCCTCGCCGTCAAAGGCGCAGCCGTCGGGCGTGACAATCTGCAGATGAAAGGCACTCACTTGGCGGCACCCTTCGCCTTCTCCACCGCCTCGTCGATGGTACCGACAAAGAGGAAGGCGGATTCGGGCAGATCGTCATGCTTGCCTTCCAGAATCTCCTTGAAGCCGCGCACGGTTTCCTTGATGGGAACGTACTTGCCCTCGTAGCCGGTAAACTGCTCGGCCACGCTGAACGGCTGCGACAGGAAGCGCTGAATCTTTCTCGCGCGGCTGACGATGCGCTTGTCCTCCTCGGACAGCTCGTCCATGCCCATGATGGCAATGATATCCTGCAGTTCCTTATAACGCTGCAAAATTCGCTGCGTTTCGCGGGCGACCTCGTAATGCTCCGCGCCGACGATCTCCGGCGTCAGGATGC
>CAKUNB010000137.1 GCA_934668285.1 uncultured Oscillospiraceae bacterium
ATCGTGCTGTGGTTCATGGGCTACAACGCCGTGACCTCGAAATACTCGGTCTATGCGTCGAATATTCTGCACAAGGACTACAATCTCACGCTGATTATTGCGCAGGCGGCGGCGATCGTCGCGTACCTGCCGGTCGGTATGCTTTCGTCGAAGCTCGGCCGGAAAAGGACGATCATCGCGGGCGTTGTGATGCTGACGACGGCCTTTGCCGTGGCCTGCTTCCTACGGGAGAACAGCCCGACGATGCTGATGAACGCCATGTTTGCGCTGGCGGGCATCGGCTGGGCGACGATCAACGTCAACTCCTTCCCGATGGTCGTGGAAATGTGCAGCGGCGGCGACGTGGGCCGCTTCACCGGCATTTACTACACCGCCTCAATGGCCGCGCAGACGGTCACGCCGATGTTCTCGGGCCTCCTGATGGACAAATTCGGCATGACGGTGCTGTTCCCTTACGCGGCAGTCTTCTCCGGCCTTGCCATTGTGACGATGGCCTTCGTGCTCCACGGCGACAACAAGCCGTCAGCCAAGCGCGGGCTGGAAGCGCTGAATGTGGAGGACTGACGGAGCATGATCTATGTCTATCTTGCAATTGCAGTGCTTCTTGTGCTGGCCCTGTGGCTGCTGGCGCTGCGGACCAAGCGGAAAAAGTACGGCTTTTACGGCCTTGCCGATCACCACTACGCCCATCGCGGCCTGCATGACAGCGAGCAGGGAATTCCGGAGAACTCCCTGCTGGCCTTCCGCCGCGCGGCCGAGTATGGCTACGGCGCGGAGCTGGACGTGCACCTGAGCAAGGACGGCAGGCTCGTTATTATGCACGACGAAAGCCTGCTGCGCACGGCGGGCGTGGAGCGCAATATCTGCGACTGCACGGCCGAGGAGCTGGCGCAGTACCGTCTGGAGGGCACGGAGGAGCCGATTCCGTTTTTGGAGCAGGTGCTGCCGATTTTTGCCGGAAAGCTGCCGCTGGTAATCGAGCTGAAGGCCTTCGGCGGCAACCACGCGGCGCTGGCGCGGCGCGTCTGCCAGATGCTGCGGCGCTATCCGTCGCTGGACTACTGCATCGAGTCGTTCGACCCGCGCGTGCTGATCTATCTGCGCAGGCGGCATCCGGAGGTCGTGCGCGGGCAGCTTTCGTGCAACTTTATCAAGGATCGCAGCGGGCTGCAGGCGGCGACGGCCATCCTGCTGACGGCGCTGCTGACAAACTTCCTGACCGTGCCGCATTTTATCGCCTACCGCTATTCCGACCGGAAGCGGGCGGGGGTGTGGCTCTGCCGCCACCTTTGGGGCGTGCAGGAGTTCGGATGGACGCTCCGCTCCGTTGAGGAGGTCGAGGACGCGTCAAAGCATGGCGTGCTGGCAATTTTTGAGCACTGCATGCCGCATGAAACGGAGAATTATCATGTATGATAAACTGACGAAAAAGGACATCGAGCTGATGGAGGCTGAGCTGGAGGACCGGCGGCTGAACATCCGTCCGAAAATTATGGAGGAGGTCAAGCGCACCCGCGCGTTCGGCGACCTGAGCGAAAACTACGAGTACAAGGCCGCCAAGCAGGAGCAGCGCAAGAACGACAGCCGCGTCCGCTACCTACAGAATATGATAAAAACCGCGCAGGTCATCGACGAAGACGCGATGCCTGTAGCGGCTGATGAAGTGAAATTATATGATAAGGTTGCTCTCTGGCTTCCGGAGGACGAGGAGGAGATGACTATCCGCATCGTCTCCACCGTCCGCATCAAGCCGGACGCGGGCTTTATCAGCATGGAGTCGCCGCTCGGCCGCGCCGTGCTCGGCAAGAAGGTCGGCCAGACGGTGCACGTCGCCGTCGACGGCGGCGACAGCTACGACGTGGAGATCCGCGCCGTGGAGCAGGCTGATGACGACGGCACCGCGCCGCTCATGCCCTATTGACCCACGGCCTCGCAGCGCACCAGCACACGGTGGCGGCTGTCGGACGTGCAGGTGAAGAGCGTCAGGGGATAGGCCGAGGGGAGGGCGTCTCCGTCGCTTCCGGCGACGGTTTCCACCTCTGCGACGCGGTAGCGGTGGAGAAAGCCTGCCGCGTCGGTCAGCTCGACCTCCATACCGGCCTCCGCCTGCCGCAGCGGGCGGAAGTGGCTGTCGTAGCTGTGGCCGAGGATGACGAGATTCCCACCCGCGACGGTGCCGGAGTACCGGCAGGGCGAAATGTCCAGCAGCTCGTAGCTCCATTTTGCGAGCACCGGAAGCTCAATCGAGAGCGCTTCTATCTTTAATATGCCAAGCATCTCATAGCCATCCGGCGTGAGGGCGATTGGCTCCTGCGGCGTGGGGGAAGCCGGCTTTTCGGGCTCCTCCTGCGCCGGTTCCGCAGCGGTCGGCTGCGCCGGTTCGGTCTGAACGGTGCAGCGGCCGCTTTTCAGCGCGCTGACGAGGGCGGCAGCAGCCTCTCCCGCGAGGCGGTCGCGCTGTAGCTGCAAGCTGTAGAGCGCAGCGGCGCAGAGCAGGAAGATCGCGCCGAAAATCAGCAGCAGAATGCTGCGCTTGCGCTCAGTCATCCTGCTGCTCCTTTCGGCTGCGCACCAGCCCGATGCCGCCGAGCGTCAGCAGCACCGCGCCGAGTGCGGCCAGACAGATCGCGGGCAGGGGATCCCAGCCGGTCTGCGGCAGATCGGGGCGGTCATTTGGCTCGGTCGGCGCGGGGGTGGTCGGCTCCGGCGCAGGCTCTGCCTTGGGGAAGGCGTCTACGTCGTAGTACAGCTTTCCGTCCAGCTCCAGCGGCAGCCGCACGAGGAAGGACGGGAAAATGACCGCCTGTCCCTCTGCACAGCGCACCAGATAAATTCCTTCGGCAAGGGGATATTGCGCCTGACCGTTCGCATCCGTCCGCTTTTTTGTACCGTCACAATGCTTTGCGGCGGCATAGGCGGCGAGGGTGCGGGCGTTTTTTGCGTCCTGCTCGGTGTCGAGCAGCGCTTTGGCGGAAACGCCGGAGCCGGCAAAGGCGGATTCCAACGTGCCGTCCGTGGCCGCGACGCGGTAGACGATTGCATCAATGCCTTTTGCCGGAGTGCTGTCCTTGTTCGTCAGAAGGACGGTCAAAACGCCCGCGGCTTCCTCTGCCTGCACTGCGGCGCTGAGCAGCACCGTCAGAAGCAGCAGGACCGCTGCGAGGCGAAGAAAACGAGGTTGATTCAGACGGGTCATACGACGGGGTTCCTTTCTTTTTCTTTTCCTTCCGCCCGGACAGGAGCAGAAGGAGCAGCACCACGGCCAGCGTGCCGAGCAGCACCGGCATCAGCCAGTCGAGGTCGATCGGCTTGGTTTCGTTGGCGAGGTTCAGCGCATCGGCTGCGGCGGCAGCGTCCGTATCGACCCGCACACCGCGCACCAGCAGCCGGTGCGAGTTGATGCCGTAGGGGGTGCAGGTCAGGAGGGTAACATAGTCCTTGCCCGGCGTGATGCCGAGCTGCGAAACGTCGCTCGGTTCAACGACCGTGATGCTGTCCACGCGATAGGTCAGCTTCCGGCCCAAAACGTGAATGTAAAAAGTGTCGTCATAGGATAGCTGGTCAATGTTCGTCAGCAGCTCCGAGGAGGGCAGCCCCCGATGGCCGGAAAGCACACAATGGGTGCTTTCTCCGCCAATCGGGAGGCTGCTCCAAGGGAGATGGCCAACCGCTCGCTCCAGGGTTTCCGTTTCTATGCCATGAAGGATTGGCAGCTTGATATCAAGAGTGGGGATCTCCAGATATGCCATGACATCGCTGCCTGCGGCCAGCAGCGTTTCGTGGTAAACGGACTCCTGCGCCTCGGTCAGTCCGTAGGGGTTCGGACGATCGAGCAGGGAACGGTTGAACTGCTCTGCTTCCTCCCAAAGTCGCTGATGCTCTGCCTCCTCCAGCGCGGAAACCTCGTTGCTGTAGGACAGAATCGACTGCGCTTGCCGGAACGTATTCCAGAAATTGCTGACGGTAGGATACAGCAGCAGGGACAGCCCCGCAAGAAGGAACAGCACGATGACGGCTATCAGCAGAGAATTTTTCTTTTGTTTCTTCTTCATGCGGAACTCTCCCTGCCGTCCGAGGGGGGACAGGTAAGCTCCCCTCGGCGGCATGATGTGGTCAGGTTGAATGAAAGTGTCATTGTTCAGAATATGTCATTGCGAGGAGCGGAAAGTGGTATAAAGAATTCAGACACTCACAAAAATGACAGAAGGGGTCCCCGCGCCCGCAGGCGCACGCCGCGTTATAATTGCAGCAAAATCGAGGTGCCGGCGGCGGGGCCAGGGGACCCCGTCCTACGGATGGTGTTTGATGGGGGTGCTGCGGGGAAAAATCAGTCGTTCTCGTTGGTGCGGCGCTTAATGAGCAGCAGCGTCGCTGCGGCGACGATGAGTAGGGCACCGACAATGTAGAAGATCGTCGTACCGGTGCCGCCGGTTTCCGGCAGGGTAGTGCCGGGCATATTGATAATTTCGGCAACCTGCGTGGTGAGGCCGACCAGAACGTTATCCGGCTCGTTGCGGGTTTCGTTTACGGAAACGACGGTATCCTCACCCTTGATGTAATCCTTCGGCGCCTCGATCTCGACGAGGGTATAGC
>CAKUNB010000138.1 GCA_934668285.1 uncultured Oscillospiraceae bacterium
TAGCGCTCGGTGTCCATATGTCCGGGGACGGCCGCGCCGAGGAGCTTGCGCAGGACGCCGGCGGTCTTCTGCGCCGCGCCCTTCTTGCCCGCAGCGACGCCGACGAGGCAGCCGGGCTTGAGCTTCAGCGCGTCGATGACCGCGTCCTTGCGGTCGGCGAGGAACTTCGCGATGCCGCCGCTCAGCTCGCCGTCCACGCCGAACTTGAACCACATCGGCTTGGAGCCGGAGATGACCTCCGTCTCGGCGACGAGCTTGTCAATCGCCTTACGCGCCAGATCGCAGTTGTCCACGACGATGGCCTTGACCGTGTTGCCCTCGGCAAACGGTGCAAAGTCGATGCCCTGCACGAGCGCGGTGATGTCCTCGACGACGAGGTCAATACGCAGGTCGGGCTTGTCCGAGCCGTACTTTTCCATCGCTTCCAGATACGGAATGCGGCGGAACGGCGCGGAGGAGGCGACATTATACTTGCCATACTTGGCAAAAATCGGGGGCAGAACGTCCTCTAAGACGGCAAAAACGTCGTCCTGATCGGCGAAGGCCATCTCCATATCGAGCTGATAGAACTCGCCGGGGCTGCGGTCGCCGCGCGCGTCCTCGTCGCGGAAGCACGGCGCAATCTGGAAATAGCGGTCAAAGCCGGAGGTCATCAGCAGCTGCTTGAACTGCTGCGGGGCCTGCGGCAGGGCGTAGAACTTGCCGGGATGCTTGCGGGCGGGGACGAGGTAGTCACGCGCGCCCTCGGGGGAGGAGACGGTCAGAATCGGGGTCGTGATCTCAAGGAAGCCGTGCTCGGTCATCGCCTGCCGCAGGGCGGCGACGACGTTGCAGCGCAGGACGATATTCGCCTTGACCGCGGGGTTGCGCAGGTCAAGGTAGCGGTACTTCAGGCGGACGCTCTCGTCGGCGTCGCGGCTGCGGTTGATCTCGAACGGCAGCTCGTTATAGCGGCAGCGGCCAAGCACCTCGATCTTCTCGGGCACGACCTCAATCTCGCCGGTGGGGAGCTTGGGGTTCTTCGACGCGCGCTCGCGAACCGTGCCCTCGACGGAGATGGTGGACTCCTTGTTCAGGCCCTTGATGCGCTGCATCATTTCTTCCGTCTCAATGACGACCTGCGTTGTGCCGTAAAAGTCGCGAAGCACAACAAACGCAAAGTTGCTGCCGACGGTGCGGACGTTTTCCATCCAACCGACGAGCTTCACAGACTTTCCAACATCAGCCAGCCGCAGCTCGCCGCAGGTATGGGTGCGGGATTGGAACATAGAACATTACCTCTCTTTGTGGAATGGTTTTTTGATTTTGTTATTACAAATGCGCTTCCGCGCGAAGGAAGCCTTGGGCTTCCGTTATCATGGCGGCTTTCGACGCTACCGCCGCAGTCGGATGAGGCCTCCCTTTGCACAAGGGAGCCTTAGGGGTGCGTACTTTGGAGGAATCACTCGCGGAGGACGGGGAGATTTTTGGTGGCTTCTACGGCGGCGGAGATGAGAGCGGCGGCTTCTTCGCGGGTCAGGAGCTGCTGTTGGCCGGTGGTGAGGTCCTTGACGGCGCATTTGTGCTGCGCGATTTCGTCCTCGCCGAGGAAGATGACATAGCGGATGCCGAGCTTATCGGCGTACTGGATCTTTGCCTTGAATTTCTTCTGCTCGCAGTAAAGCTGCGTACGCAGGCCGCTGCCGCGGAGGTACGTCGCCAGCTCGATGGCCGGCGCGAGGTCCTCGCTCATAGGGACGATCATGCAGTCGGCGGGGGCGGTGGGCAGGTCGGGGTTCAGCAGCCCCTGATCGTCCAGCACGAAGAACAGGCGCGTCAGGCCGATGGCCACGCCCACGCCGGGCAGGCTGCGGTCGGTGTAATACGCGGCCAGATTGTCGTAGCGCCCGCCCGCGCAGATCGCGCCGATCTCCGGATGGTCGAGCATCCGGGTTTCGTAGACCGTGCCGGTGTAGTAGTCCAGCCCGCGCGCGATGGTCAGATCGACGGCGAAGTTCTCCTCCGGCACGCCGAAGGCGGACAGGTAACGCACCACCGTCGCCAGCTCGTCGAGGCCGGTGTCAAACTGCTCGTCGCGGCCGCGATACTGCTCCAGCGACGCGAGGACGGCCTCGTTCGTGCCGGTGGCGGAGATGAACTGTAAAATTTCGTCGGCCTTGTCCGCCGGGATGCCGATGGTTTCCACCAGCGTGGCCTTGACCTTCTCCGGGCCGATCTTGTCGAGCTTGTCCACGGTGCGCATAATGTCGCCGGACTGCTCAGTCAGGCCGAGGATGGCGTAAAAGCCGTTGAGAATTTTCCGGTTATTGACGCTGATGCAGAAGCGCTTCATGCCGAACGCGGAGAATACCTTATAGATAATGGACGGAATTTCGGCCTCGTTGATGATGCTCAGCTTGCTGTCGCCGATGATGTCGATATCGGCCTGATAGAATTCGCGGAAGCGGCCGCGCTGCGCCCGTTCGCCGCGGTAGACCTTGCCGATGGCGTAGCGCCGGAAGGGGAAGGCCAACTCGTTTTCGTGCAGGGCGACGTATTTCGCCAGCGGGACGGTCTGGTCAAAGCGGAGGGCGAGATCGGAATCGCCCTTCTGGAAGCGGTAAATCTGCTTTTCCGTTTCGCCGCCGCCCTTGGCCAGCAGCACCTCGGCCGCCTCGATGGTCGGCGTGTCTATGGGCGTGAAGCCGTAGAGCGCGAAGGTCTTGCGCAAAATTTCCAGCATCCGTTCCAGCTTCTGCTGCGGCGCAGGGAGCAGCTCCATAAAGCCGGATAAAGTTCGAGGTTTTAGCTTTTCCATGGTAAATAGTTCCCTTTTTCTGCTTAAAAAATCAATTCTTCTAAGGTATAATACCCGGCGGGCTTTTCAGCCAACGCCTGTGCCGCACGGATGGCACCGGCGGCAAACACACGGCGGCTCTGCGCTTTATGCGTCAGCTCCAGCGACTCGTCCTCGCCGAAGAACAGCACACTATGCTCCCCCGCGACCGTGCCGCCGCGCAGGGAGAACACGCCGATCTCCTCGGGCTTGCGCTTGCCGCAGAGGCCCTGCCGTCCGTAGACGGGAGTCGCGCTGCCGTCGGGATCCAGCTCCTGCAAAAGCTGCTTGGCCGTGCCGCTGGGGGCGTCGACCTTCTGGTTATGGTGCAGCTCGACCAGCTCCTTGTCCCAGTCGCGCAGGACGGGCGCAAACTCGCGCACCATGCGCTTGAGCACCGCGATGCCGGTGCTGTAATTCGCCGTCCAGATCACGGGAACGAGGGTCGATAATTCTTGTAACACGGCAAAATCCGGGTCGGTGAAGCCGGTCGTGCCGCTCAGCAGCGGCGTTTTCGTCCGGCAGATGTAGCCCGCCAGCAGCGGCAGCGCCCCGACGCCCGAAAAGTCGATGCAGACATCGGCTTCGGGCGCGGTTTCATAGACCTCCGGCGTCGTGATGTCGGCGCGGCCGACGATTTCCCAGCCGCGCTCGAGCGCCAGCGACTCGACCATATGCCCCATCCGGCCGTAGCCGCTCAGAAACAGCTTCATTTACGCGTCCTCCCGCACGGGCAGGCCGACCTCGCGCATGAGCTTTGCCAGCGCGGCGCGATGCTCGTCCGTCATCGGGTACATCGGCATCCGGAAGGCACCCGCCTTGAGGCCCATTAGGTTCATCGCTTCCTTGACGGGAATGGGGTTGACCTCCATGAACAGGCCGTTGATAAGGTCGAGGCAGCGCAGCTGCTCGGCCAGCGCCTTGCCGTGCTGCCCGGCCAGCCAGTTGGCGACCATGTCGTGCACCTCCTGCGGCATGATGTTCGCCCAGACGGAGATGACGCCCGACGCGCCGACGGACAGCAGGGGAATGGTAATGTCGTCGTTGCCGGAATACATGACAAAATCGTCCGACAGGTACCGCGCGATCTTCATCGCGTAGGACATGTCGCCGCTAGCCTCCTTAATGCCCATGACGTTCGGATGGACGGACAGGCGGCGCACCACATCGGGCGAAATTTTGCAGCCGGTACGGCCGGGGACGTTATAGAGGATGATCGGCGCAGTTGCCGCGTCAGCGGACATCATAAAGTGCCGGTACATGCCCTCCTCGTTCGTTTTGACATAGTACGGGCTGATGCACAGCAGCGCATCGGCGCCCATATCGGAATAGAGAATGCTCTTGTGCTTCTGCATTTCGCTGGAATTCGAGCCTGCGCCCGCAATGACGGGCACGCGGTGATTGACCTGCGAAATGACGGTTTCGACGGTTTTGATATCCTCCTCCAGCGTGGTGGAGGCCGTCTCGCCGGTCGTGCCGAGGACAAGAATACCGTCGGTATGGTTGGCGATGTGCCAATCGACCAGCTCGCGCAGCCGACCGAGGTCAGCCGAGCCGTCGGCGTTGAAGGGCGTTACCAGCGCAACAATGGAGCCTGTGATTTTTTTCATAAAAAACCCTCCTGATTATTGGATACTCTCCCGCATACACAATACCATTTTTCCGGCAAAAATGCAAGGGAAAATCAGGGAACTTTCCTTCTGCCGCCGGATACGGATATTACAGATGCAAAAAACGGCAGAGACGGGT
>CAKUNB010000139.1 GCA_934668285.1 uncultured Oscillospiraceae bacterium
GCATCGCGGTGCAGAAACCACGATGGATATCTCCGCTGACCTTGAAGAGCTGGCAATGACCCCCGTGCTGGTCGTCTGCGCCGGTGCGAAGGCGATCCTTGACCTCGGCCTGACGCTGGAATATCTGGAAACCCACGGCGTTCCCGTCATCGGCTACGGCACGAAGGAGCTGCCCGCGTTCTACAGCCGCCACTCCGGCTTCTCCGTCGATTATGAGATCGACACGCCGGAGGAGGTCGCCGCAGCCTTCAAGACGCAGCACGAGCTTGGCCTCAAGGGCGGTATGCTCGTCACGAACCCGATCCCCGAGGAGTACGCACTGGACGGCGAGGCCATCAACGCGGCCATCGACGAGGCGGTCAAGGAAAGCCGCGAGCAGGGCATCCACGGCAAGGACACGACCCCCTTCCTGCTGGCGAAGGTCAAGGAGCTGACCGGCGGCGAAAGCCTCGACTCCAACATCCAGCTCGCCTACAACAACGCCCGCCTTGCCGCGAAGATCGCGAAGGCCTACAGCAAGAACTAAGATATCGCATTCGGGAGCGCTTCGATTTGACGCGCTCCCGAATTTTTATGCTTTAATCAATTCCTGCACCACGTAGCCCGCAAGCATCAGGCCGGCGCAGGAGGGGACCCACGAAACGGAGCTGGGGATGGTGCGGCGGCCTGGAGGCGGTGCTTCCAGCGCGGCGGGCTTTTGCGGCAGCTCCTGACTGTAGAGCACAGTATGGTGCTCAATGCCCCGCGCACGCAGCTCGCGGCGCATGATCCGCGCGAGATGGCAGCCGCTGGTTTTGGAAATGTCGGTAATGCAGAACTGCGTCGGATCGAGCTTGTTTCCGGTTCCCATCGCGCTGACGATCGGGATTCCGCGGTCGAGCGCAGTCTGAATCAGGCTGAGCTTGCACGAGACAAGGTCGATGGCATCGACGATGTAGTCATAGCGCTGCGAGAAAAAGCGCTCCTTACGCTCGTCGTTATAAAGCTCCGGCATTGAGGTCACGCGGCAGTCCGGATTGATATCCAGAATGCGCCGCGCCATTACGTCCGATTTGTATTGTCCGATCGTGGAGCGCAGCGCACAGAGCTGGCGGTTGAGATTCGTCTCCCCTACCGTGTCACTGTCGACCAGCGTGAGCGCACCGACACCGGCTCTGGCCAGTCCCTCGGCAACATAGCTGCCCACGCCGCCGATGCCGAAAACGATCACGTGCGCCTGCGCCAGCCGCTGCATCGCCGCAGCACCCAGCAGCATTTCCTCCCGAAGAAAAGCGTCGCTCATAACTTATCTCCCTTCAAAAAAATCAGCCCGCCGTTGCAGCGGGCTGATTTTTGGATGATTTCTTAGTTGCTGCTGCTGGTGTTCAGCACGCGATTGACGGAGGCGTTCATTGCGGCACTCTCGTCATAATTGCAGGCGGCAATGGCGGCATCGGTCACACCGTTGTACCAGTCTGTCCGGAGCTGATTGGTGACGTTGTTGTAGCGGAGCGTATGCTCGTTCAGGCCGACAAAGTAGACAAAGTACGTGCCGGAGCTGCCCTTGAATACGTTCCAGTCGCCTTCCTTGCGGGTCTCAAAGGCACCCCACGTCAGCGCGTCCTTGGAGAACGCGGAGAACGTATTTCTGCCCATGGCCTCCTGCACGTCGGTGGAACTGGAGGTATACTCGCTCGTCAGCGCGGTGAAGTTCTCCTGCGAGCCGTCGGCTTCGAGGGAGGCCTTGATCGCCGCAACCTTTTCCTCGGCGGTCTGCGTGGTCTCTTCGCTCGCCTCCTCGCTATCGTCGGAGGAGGTCGTGTCGTTGGGAACGTACATATACAGCAGGTCGAAGGTCGAATAGTCGTCCTTGTTCACAAGCTGAAGGACGTAATAGGTGTTGCCGTCCTCGCTGGCAAAGAGCTTCGTATCGCCGGGCTTCGCGTCGCCGAACATCCACGTCGCGGCATCCTCGTTCACGGAGGAGGTCACGCTCTGCTTGGTGTAGTCGGCGGCAACGGTTACCTTCTCGTCCTTCTCGTCGAAGGACTTCTCCATTGCCTCGGCAGCCTTCTTGGCCTCGGCGCGATTTTCGTCTGTCGGCTCGGACGACTCGTCGGATTTCTCGTCGGTCGTGCTCTCCATATACTCGGAGGCGCGGACAACGTAGCTGTAGTAGGTCGCCTTGTCGAAGGTTTCCGGGCTTTCCTCATAGCGGGCGGCGATCTCGTCGTCGGTGTAGTTCAGGGACTGGGTATAGTGACCGGCAATCTCCGTAGCCTTGAGGTACTCGCGGTAGCCGCTTTCGTTGCAGCCGGTGCCAAAGAGCAGCTCGATGTACTTATTGAGACTGTATCCGGCGTTATCAGCATGGGTGCTGAGCGTTTCAACCGTGCTGTCGATCTCGGCAAGTGCTTCCTCGTCCAGCTCGAAGCCGTTCTTCTCAGCCTCGGCGCAGACAGCGTAGACGCTGGCGGCATTCTCCATCGCGGCATGCGCGAGGAACTGCGCCCAAGTGATAGAGTAATACTCGTCCGTGCTTTCCTGCTCGGTCAGGTAGTCCGTACTCAGGCCGAACAGACCAAGCATGTTCGCTGCGGAGGTCTTGACATTCTGGTCGGCAAGACCGGCCGTGCTCTCAATGCCAAGATAGGAGGAATAGCTGCCGATGCTGCTGACGAGGGAATAATAGAAGTAATTGAACTCCTTCACAGAGACCTCGTGACCGCCGGCGGTCAGAACCGTCGCATTGCGCTGCGCCGCGCGGTAGCCGAACAGGCCGCCGAAAACGATGGCAACCACAAGCACGATGCTGATGGTGAAGATCCAGCCCTCAGACAGCTTCTTTTTCTTCTGCTGCGGAGCAACAGGCTCGCTGACCTGCTCGCTGCGCTTTTTTCTTTCACGGGAAGCACTCATTTTCCTTTACCTCTTTCGTGCGTATTAAATAAGCGTTGGTTATTATACTATTGTTTTTCAAAACATGCAAGTGAAAAGTAAGAGTTTGCGAAAAAAGTTTACAAAAACCCCGCCGAGGCCGTGTAGCTCTGTTTATAACCTGCACATAACGGCAGGTGGGTTGTCTCTCCATGACTTATCAGCTTCCAACGTCCATTCACGGTCAGAGCCGGAACGGGAGGCCTGCACGCCGTCATGAAAGTAATCCGACATCCCGAAAAAATGATGTGGGTTTAAAGAGAGCTATCACGCACCCAGCAGGGAACTTTTTTATGAAATTATCGTCAAACGGACGGTTACTCGTCGTCTTCCTCTTCCTCGTCGAACATCTGGTCGAGCAGCAGGTCGTAGACCTCCTCCAGCTCCTGCTCATCCTCGACGGCCTCGAGAATCGGCTCGCCGTCCTCGTCCTGTGCGGAGCGAAGGATGCTGATTTCCATCTCTTCCTCCTCGTCCGAGGCGTTCGCGGGCGTCAGCGCAAGGTACTCCGCGCCCTTGTAGGTCACGGTGGAAAGCACCTCCAGCTCGTACTCTATGCCGTTTTCATCCGTGATCGAGATAATGTCCGCGCCGTATTCCTCCATTGGGACGGCCTCCTTTGCTCTGTCGATGGTTCTATTGTAACCGCTCCGGCGCAGAAAATCAAGAGGAAAAGCGACGAAAAGAATTCCCGCCCTCCGCAAAGGCGGAGTTCCCGCTGCGAGAATTTTTTCTGTGCAGAATTTCAAAATCGGGAGGCTGACGCATACCATGCCAAAGATTCGATTTCTTTTCTTTGCTCCACCGTAGTCTTTCTGGAAAAGACCAATTTTATCCAACAAAAAAAGCAATAATACAGATTTGACAAGCGTGATATAATTGTATAGATAGGGATAGTGACTTTATCCTCGCGGTCGGCATTGTGCCGCCGGTTTTTATAGACGCTTTCGGAAAGTGAGGTTTCTTTCATGGCCGATAAACAGAACCTGCCTGCCAAGCAGCCCCATCTTGCGTGGCGGATCGCCCGCGTGGCGCTCCACATTCTCGGCAAGATCACCCTTTGGGTGCTGGTAATTGCCGCTACTCTTGCAGTGATCGCCGCAATTTCCGGCTCCATTTTTATGACAAAATTCTCGGAATATCTGAAAACCGATGTGATCCCCCGCGCGGAGGAGTACGCAGAGTCCATGAATCTCGACAGCATTACGCTGGCGCAGACCTCGATCATCTACTATACCGATCCGGCGACGGGCGAAAGCCGCGAGCTGCAAAAGCTCTACGCTACACAGAACCGCATCTGGGTCAGCTATGATCAGATTCCGCAGGACATGGTTAACGCCGCCGTCGCCATTGAGGACAAGCGCTTTCCGGAGCACAACGGCGTCGACTGGCTGCGCACGCTCTCGGCAGTGCGCAACTTCCTCGGCGGCGACTCGTCCTTCGGCGCCTCGACCATTACGCAGCAGCTCATCAAGAACCTGTCCAAGGACGACGAGACGACCGTCAACCGCAAGGTGCAGGAGATCTTCCGCGCGCTGGCCGTCGAGGAGCGCTATACCAAGAACGAAATCATGGAATGGTACCTTAATACCATCTATCTCGGCGAGGGCTGCTACGGCGTGCAGAGC
>CAKUNB010000140.1 GCA_934668285.1 uncultured Oscillospiraceae bacterium
GTCCAGATGCTCACCGGTGATGGTAGGGACGTTGTCCGCGACGCCTTCATAGTGCAGCGGCAGGGTAGCCAGATGGCCGGAGAAGCGCCAGGAAGAGGAGCCGTCCAGACCGGCAGAGGTGAACGCGGAGAAGCCCAGCTCAGCGGAGCGAGCGGTGATGTCCTCGGCGACCTTCTTCAGGGAAGCAAAGTCGGTGATGTCGGCGGTGGTGTAGCCGGCCTCGGCGAGGAGCTTGGTGTTGACAATGATGCCGAAGGATTCGTAGCAGTTGCCCAGAGCCTTCAGCTCGCCATTGGCGTTGTACAGGTTGAACGCATCGGTGTTGAGCTCAGCCGCAATCGCGGTGTCCTTCAGATCCAGTGCGTATTCGTCCCAGTCGTTCAGAGCGGCGACGTTGCCGATGTTGAAGATGGTGACGTCGCTGATGTTGGAGTTGAGGGTCTTGTTGTAGTCGCCGGAAGCGGCGGTCAGGACCTTGACCTCGACACCGGTCTTCTCGGTGTAGGTCGCGGCGAGCTGCTGCAGCGCTTCATCGAATTCGGGCTTGAAGTTCAGGTAGTAAACGGAGCCCTTTGCCTCAACAGCGGGTTCTTCGCTGCTCGGTGCTTCGGTCTTGTTTTCCTCGGAAGCGTCGGTTGCAGGCGCCTCGGTGGGCTCTTCGCCGCCCTTGCAGCCGGCGAACAGGCATGCTACCATAGCCAGAGCAAGCAGCAATGCAATCAGTTTTTTCATTTTCGTTCCTCCATTCAAAATATAACGAATGATTCCGGATTTGGAAACGTTTCCAAATCTCTGCATTCAAGTATACTGCGTTCGATTCGCATTTTCAATCCTTTTTTGCAAAAAAATGTCTTTTCATCGAACTGCACAATTTTACCCGTTAGACTTTGTGCATTTCATCAAGAAGCAGGATTGCCCCCAGCAAATCTTAAAGAAATCTTAAACAATGTGGGATTGTTTCTTAAGAAAGAATCCGCTATACTGGAGGCAGAAAGACAGCAGAAAGAGGAACCACATGAATACGATACTGGTTTGCGATGATGAGCGCGACATTGTCGCCGCGCTGCGGATTTATCTGGAGGCAGAGGGCTACCGCGTCCTGACGGCCTACGACGGGCGCGAGGCGCTGAGCGTCGTCGGCTCGGAAAACGTCCAGCTTGTCCTGCTCGACATCATGATGCCGGGGCTGGACGGCCTGCATGTGCTGACGGCGCTGCGCGAGGAGCACAATCTCCCCGTCATCCTGCTGACGGCAAAGTCCGAGGACTCGGACAAGGTGCTCGGCCTGAACATCGGCGCGGACGACTATATTACCAAGCCCTTCAATCCCGTCGAGCTGCTGGCGCGCGTGCGCTCGCAGCTGCGGCGCTATCTCAAGCTCGGCGGCAGCACGCCCGCTCCCTCGCGGATCACCATCGGCGGCATTGTGCTGGATATTTCCGCCAACCGCGTGACGCTCGACGGCGAGCCGGTGGAGCTGACGCCGCGCGAGTTCGACATTCTTGCCCTGCTGATGCGCAACGCGGGCTCGGTGCTCTCTCCGCGCGAAATTTACCGCCGCCTGTGGAATGAGGCGCCGCTCGGCGCGGAGAAAACCGTCGCGGTGCACATCCGCCATCTGCGGGAAAAGCTGGAATACAACCCCGCCGAGCCGCGCTGGCTCAAGGTCGTGTGGGGAAAAGGTTATATGATGGAGCGTGATATTTCATGAAAACCCTTCGAAAAAAGCTCTGGGCAAAGCTGCTGGCCGCGGTGCTGCTGTTCGTGTTTTTGACGGCGGCGCTGGCCGCGGCGGTGCTGACGCTGGTGCTGGCGCGCTACGGCGTCTACAGCGGCGGCGGGATGGACGCGTACTGCGAAAGCTACGTTTCCGAGCGGGCCGACGAGATCACCGGCCGCGTTTTATCGCTGGAAGCGACGGACCGGGGCATTTATCTCAACGACGAGCTGGCCGAGGAGTTTGACGGACAGGAGCCGTCGAATTTCGCCTTTACCGTGTCCTCCGCCACAGGGACGGAAATCTACACCTACGGCAGCACCGATCACTTGCTGTATGCAAAGACCTGGTCGATCGAGCGCACCAGCAACAGCCAGCACCTGACCCGCACCACGAAGTACGCTTCGGAGGAGGCGCTGGACCGGGCGATTGCTGCGATGGAGGCAAACGGCAATCATATCGTCATCTATACTTGGGATCCCGACACGAAGCTCGCGACGATCAAGTATCAGAGGTCCATGGTCGTGGATGTCCTCAAGGTCACCGGCGGCCTCGACGCGGCGTTCCCGGAGAGCGATAACGTGTACTATGTTTACCACGTCCTGAAATTCGGCACGCCGCTGCGGGTCGCGCTGCCGATCTTTGCAGCCGCGGGGCTGCTGTGCGCGATCACGCTGGCAATCTTCCTGTGCAGCGGCGCGGGACGGCGCACGGGCGACGACGAGCTGCACGAAACCTTCCTCGACCGGATGCCGCTCGGCTGCTATTTTCTGCTGACGGCGCTGCTGGCACTGATTCCGAGATGGCTGCTGCGTATGGCGCAGAGTCATGATACCTGCCATCCTGTATGGGCAATCGCAGCGCTGATCCTTGCGCTGCTCGTGAGCGTTGTCCTGCTGCTGGGGCTGCTGCTGACGCTCTGCATTCGCCTCAAGCAGCGCGGCTGGTGGCGCAATACGTTAATCTACCGCGTTCTTCGCCCGGCGTGCAAGAGGCTCTGGCACGGATTGTGCGCGCTGTGGCGGTATCTGCCGCTGTACTGGAAAAGCGGCATCGTCTGGCTGGTGCTGTGCCTGATCGAGGGTGTGGCCTTCGCCGAGCGCATTCCGCTGCTGTGGATCGCGGAAAAAATCCTGCTCACCCCGGCGCTCATCGCCTGCGTCATCTTCCTGCGGCGGCTGCAGAAGGGCGCGGAGCGCATCGGCAGCGGCGATCTGGACTATCAGATCGACGTTTCCCACATGCCGCACCTGATGCGCCGCCACGGCGAGCAGCTCAACCACATCAGCGACGGCCTGCAGCACGCCGTCGAGGAGCAGATGCGCAGCGAGCGAATGAAGGCGGAGCTGATCACCAACGTCTCCCACGACATCAAAACACCGCTGACCTCCATCGTCAGCTACGTCGACCTGCTGAAAAAGGACGGTCTGCAGTCGGAAAAGGCGCCGGAATATCTGGAGGTGCTCGACCGCCAGTCCGCGCGGCTGAAAAAGCTGACGGAGGATCTGATCGACGCGTCAAAGGCCTCGACCGGAAACGTCAAGGTGCAGCTGGAGTCCGCCGATCTGAACGTCGTGCTCTCGCAGGCGCTCGGCGAATACGAGAGCCGTCTGGAGCAGGCAAAGCTCGAGCCGGTCGTCAAGCTGACCGACGCGCCGGCAGAGGTGTGGGCAGACGGCAAGCTGCTGTGGCGCGTCTTTGACAATCTGCTCGGCAACATCTGCAAATACGCCCTGCCGAACACGCGGGTCTATTTCCGCACCGGTGTCGACGGCGCAGCGGCCTTCGCGGAGTTTAAGAACATCTCCGCGCAGGCGCTGGATATCGCGCCGGAGGAGCTGATGGAGCGCTTCGTCCGCGGCGATGCGTCGCGCAGCACCGAAGGCAGCGGCCTCGGTCTGTCAATCGCGCAGAGCCTGATGGAACTGCAAGGCGGCGAGCTGCGCCTGACCGTCGACGGCGACCTCTTCAAGGCAACCGTAAAATTGCAGCTGGACACATCCTCGGAGAAATGACAGAAAAGCATATAACAAGCCACAAGCCGTAAGCAATCCCGTAAGCAATCCGCTTCCCCGAGGCACCAAACTTTTGTCATTTTCAATGTTAAGTATTCAAGAAACAGGAAGCCCCGAAGCGCTAACGCTTCAGGGCTTCCTTTGTTTGTCGGAACAGTTCAAATTGGTCATTGCAGAAAAGCACGTCAGCAACCGCCCCTTTGTCATTACGAGGAGCGAAGCGACGCAGCAATCCGTCCCCCCTCCTTTTTGCTCGCTTCACCCGCCGCAATGTTCGATTTTGCAGAAATGCAGCTCTTGGCCTCTGAGGTATATGTTGGAGTGTTCTACAATGTAGCTCGACGGATAGTATTCTGTGTTGCGGCAGCCGAGAAAAAGAATATGATATTTCACATTTCCTGCAAACTGATCACCCACGCGCTTGTATAAGTAGTACTTTGCTTCAATTTCCGACGACAGCTTGCGCCTGTCATATTCGACAATGATCTTTGCGTCACCTTCGGCTAAGATTTCTTCCGCCACGCCAATAGTCCGCCCGGTGGTTGACAGGGTCATAGACCGGCACCTTGTTGGTGTCGTTGAATACCGTCATCCCAAGGTAGAACTCAATGAAACCTTCAATGTCCACGGGAGCCGGGGATTCCAAGACTTCCGGCTGGAAATCTCGCACGAATCGCTCACCGATGACATCGATCTCAGTTTTACTCAGGATGGGAACGCCGTTTTCCTTCACTCGGAGGGAGGGTGTATACC
>CAKUNB010000141.1 GCA_934668285.1 uncultured Oscillospiraceae bacterium
AAGTCATACAGATCGGGATTATCGGGGATGTAGGCCAGCTCCCGCTTGCAGGCGAGGGGATCGGTCTTGATCGAGCGGCCGTTGATGAAAATTTCGCCCGCATCGAATTGCAGAATGCCGACGACGGACTTGAGCGTTGTCGTCTTGCCCGCGCCGTTGTGGCCGATGAAGCCGTAAATTTCGCCCGGCGCGATGTGCAGCGACAGGTCGTCCACTGCCTTTTTCTCGCCGTAGGTTTTGGTAAGATGTTCAATTTTTAACATGATAGAATTCTCCCAGATTACGGGGGCGCGGTCAGCGTTCCCGTTTGCGAATAACGTTCAAAAGGATGTAAAGTGCGACGAACAGCACAACCGCGCCGCCGAGGACGGCGTACATGACCGGAATGCTGACCTGCTCGCCGAAGAAGTAGAGGTTGCAGTCAATCGAGTCCTTGATGCCCTCGATGACCTCGGTGGGGAAGCCGACGCGCGCCATTTCGCGGTAGACGCCCGCCAGCGCGTGATTGCGCAGGAGGCTTGTGCCGTAGGTGCCGGGGAGGAAGGAGAGCGCCCGCTGCAGCCCCGTTCCAAAGGAGGAAATTGGCATATACGCGCCGCAAAGGAAGCCGTAGCCCGCGCTGACAATGGTGCCGACGGCGGAGGCCTGCCCGTTTGTGCTGAGCGGGAAGTTGACGCAGGACGACAGCGCCACGCCGAAGAGCGTCAGCAGTACCACGTCCGCCAGCAGCGCCAGCACATCGCCCGCCGAGAGGTACCAGCCCATTTTCAGCAGATACAGCAGGCTGGCTGCCGTTGCGCAAAGGCTGATGATCAGCGTCGAGAGCGCGGAGGCGAGGAAGTAGCTCAGGCCGATGGCCGAGCGGCGGACGGGGCTGACGGTGAGATCGCGCCGCGCACCGCTGACCTTGTCCTGTATCATCAGCAGGTTCGAGCAGAAGGCGACCGTGACGCAGCAGACGGCCAGCAGCGAGGAAACGAGCTGCCCGCCGACCGTCGCGTCGATCAGCGCCTCGTCGATTTGGAAACCGGCGGGCATGGCCGAAACGAAGCTGTCGCGATAGACGTTGGCGAGAAAGGTAACGTATAATACAAGCAGAATGACCGGCGTGATGAGCGAGGAGAAGAACATCCCCTTGTCCTTGAAGAACAGCTTGACATTGCGTCGGGTTAAATTACGAACCACTGTCATTTTGCGGCACCTCCCGTCAGCTTCTTGCCGGTGACGGCAAGGAAAACATCGTCCATTTTGCCCTTCGTGATCTCAAAATCAGTGAACAGCGCCGGATGCTCGATAATGAGCTTCGTCGCCGCCGCGGTGTCCGGCACGGAGACGCGGATGGCGTCGCGGATTGTCTCGCAGGGCAGGCCGAGCGCTGCAACGGCCTCGGGCGCTTGCCCGTAAAGGGTGATATAGTCGCCGGTGTACGTGTTTTTCAGCTCCAAGGGTGTGCCCTCGGCGGAGATTTTGCCGCCGTCAATGATGACGACGTAGTCCGCGTCGGCAGCCTCCTCCATGTAGTGCGTGGTGAGCAGGACAGTCATGTTTTCTTCCTTGCGCAGCTTCTGCACCACGTCCCAGAGGAGCTTGCGCGTCTGGGGGTCGAGGCCGGTGGTCGGCTCGTCGAGGATGAGAATTTCGGGCTTGTGCAGCAGGGCGCGGGCGATGTCGATGCGCCGCCGCTGGCCGCCGGAGAGCTTGCCGACCGTGCGGTTCAGCAGCGGCTCAAAGTCCAGCAGCACCGCAAGCTCGGCCAGCCGGTCGCGGAAGGCCTTGCCGGTGATGCCGTAAAGCGCGGCGCGGCTTTGCAGATTGTCGCGCACGGAGAGCGGTTGGTCTAGGACGGAGCCTTGAAACACGACGCCCAGCCGCCGGGTGATGGCGGCAAGATGGTGATCGATATCCTGCCCGCAGAGCGTGACCGTGCCGCTGTCCTTCGCAAGCTGGCCGCACATGATGGAGATCGTCGTGCTCTTGCCCGCACCGTTGACGCCGAGGAAGGCGAACAGCTCGCCCTGCCGAACGTGGAACGACAGGTCCTGCACCGCGTGGACGTCGCCGAAGGATTTGCATAAGTGCTCAATTTCGATGATGTGTTCCATAATCTTTCCTTTCTGAATGGAGCCTTATTATATCTGATTTGTATGGACTTGTCAAGCGCCAAAAACGAACGTTCGGTAGTCAACCAAAGGGGCAAAAAGCTGCTCTCCGAAAAGGGCAGCTTTCTTCCTCATAGCAAAAGCAGCGTCGCAACGCCGAAGTAGACCAGCAGGGAGATAGCGTCGACGATCGTGGTGATGAACGGGCTTGCCATGACCGCCGGATCGAAGCCGATCTTCTTGGCCAGCATCGGCAGGGAGCAGCCGATCACCTTTGCAACCAGCACGGTTAGCGCCATCGTGATGCACACTACGGCGGCGACCATCACGGTCACGTCCGTGTTGCCCATCAGCAGACGGTCGACGAGCATGATCTTGGCGAAGCAGGCGACCGCCAGCGAAATGCCGCAGAGAACCGCCGTGCGGACCTCCTTCCAGATCACCTGTAAAATATCGGAAAATTCCAGCTCGCCCAGCGAAAGGGCGCGGATGACCGTGACGGACGACTGCGAGCCGGAGTTGCCGCCGGTGTCCATCAGCATCGGGATAAAGGCCGTCAGCGCGACCTGCACCCGCAGCGCGTTTTCAAAGCCGGTGATGATCATGCCCGTGAACGTCGCCGAAACCATCAGCAGCATCAGCCACGGGATGCGGTGCTTGAACAGGTCAAGGGTCGTCGAACGGAGATAGGTCTTGTCCGACGGCGTCATGCCGCCCATGATCTCCATGTCCTCCGTGGCCTCGTCCTCCATGACGTCCATTGCGTCGTCAAAGGTTACGATGCCGACCATGCGGCTCTCGGCGTCGACGACGGGCAGCGCTAAGAAGTTGTACTTCGAGAACATCTGCGCGACCTCTTCCTGGTCGGTATGGGTGCTGACGGAGATGACGTTCGTCTCCATGATTTCTTCGATCTTGGTGTCGTCGTCCTCGGTCAGCAGCAGGTCTTTTACCGTAACCAGACCGATGAGCGTCCGGTCTTTTGTTACGTAACAGGTATAAATCGTCTCCTTGTCCACGCCGGTGCGGCGGATGCGGAGAATGGCCTCGCCGACCGTCATGCTGGGGCGCAGGGAGACATACTCCGTGGTCATGATCGAGCCGGCGGAGTTTTCGGGGTAGCGCAGGATCTCGTTGATCTCCTTGCGCATCTGGGGGTCGGCCTGCGAAAGAATGCGGCGCACGACGTTTGCGGGCATTTCCTCGACCAGATCGACCGCATCGTCCACATAAAGCTCGTCGAGCACCTCACGCAGCTCGGAGTCGGAAAAGCCGCGGATGAGCATCTCCTGCGCGTCCGGCTCCATTTCCACGAACGTCTCCGCCGCCAGCTCCTTCGGCAGCAGCCGGAACAGCAGCGGTAGCCGCTCCTCCTCCAGCTCGTCGAAGATCGAGGCAATGTCGGACGGGTTCATGGTGATTAAAATATCGCGGATGGTTGCGTATTTTTTATCCGCCAAAAGCGCAGCCAGCGTGCTTTCGACGGTGACGTTATGCTCTGCCATCGGTTCGTTCCTCCTGATTCATAATTTCCATCAAGATTCGGAAGCCGGCACGGCAGACCTATCAGAGAAACAGGGAACGGCGGATGTCGGACGTTCCCTGCGGTCTTCGGCCTACCGCTGTGCCGCTACTACTTCCAGCATCCATGATGTTCCCTCCTTTGTCGTTCTATTCGGTTTCTCACCACTTTATATCATATCCCGCCGCGCGGGGTTTGTCAACCAGAAAAGGCGCATAAAAAGGAAGCCGCGGCCATACTTTTTGCCGCAGCCCGACAAAAGCGCGGCTTTGCTCCCGACCGATTCAGCAATCTATCGCAATAAAGTGCAGAGAGCGGTGCAGAAATTTGTGCAGGTGTACGAAATTCGGAAAAATTGGCGAAAAGTACTTTACAACATCATCGAGCTAAAGTATAATGCAGACAACAAAACCGGTATCTGCCGAAAATGAGGTGCAGCATTATGAAAAAGATCATGGTATTCGCTGTGGTAATCGGAATGGCGCTCCTGTGCTTTGCGGGCTGCGGTGCGGAGACGGCGCAGTCCGACAGCGCCTATGTAAAGGAACAGGGCAAGCTGATTGTTGGCATTACGGACTTCAAGCCGATGGACTTCCAGCAGGCGGGCAGCGATGCGTGGGTCGGCTTCGACGCGGAGCTGGCCAAGGCGTTTGCGGCGGAGCTTGGCGTGGAGGCCGAGTTTGTGGTCATCAGCTGGGACACAAAGGAATTTGAGCTGGACAGCAAGTCCATCGACTGCGTCTGGAACGGCATGACGCTCACCGACGGCGTGAAGGCGGCGATGGAGACCTCAAAGCCCTACTGCAAAAATGCGCAGGTCGTTGTCGTTCCGAAGGAGCTGGCGGGGCAGTATCAGTCGGTGG
>CAKUNB010000142.1 GCA_934668285.1 uncultured Oscillospiraceae bacterium
GTCGAGCAAATCACCCGTGCCGTGGCCGTGGATTGCGGAGACCTCGATTGGTTCGCCGAGGCCGAGCGCGTAGAATTCGTACACGTCGGGATTCGTCATGCCGACGCTGTCGCATTTATTGACCGCGAGGCAGACCGGCTTGCGGCTGCGCAGGAGCATCGTTGCAACCTCGGTGTCCGCCGCCGTCACGCCGGTTTTCACGTCCGTGACCATCACGATCACATCCGCCGTTTCAATGGCGATCTCGGCCTGACGGCGCATGAATTTCAGCATTTCGCTGTCCGTGTTCGGCTCGATGCCGCCGGTGTCCACGAGCGAAAACTCCCGCCCGTTCCAGTCGCAGTCGCCGTAGATGCGGTCGCGCGTTACGCCGGGGGTATCCTCGACGATCGCCGCCCGTCTGCCGGTCAGCTTGTTAAAGAGCATGGACTTGCCGACGTTCGGCCGGCCAACAATCGCTACCAGTGGCTTTGCCATGTCCTGTTCCTCCTTTTGATTTGCGTCACTGTTTCTGTTTATTATCTCATAAAAACGCCGACTTTGCAAGCCCTTTCGCCAAAAGCGCCGGAGCCATGCGGCTCCGGCGGGCTGGGTCTGCGGTTTATTTCTTCTTGCGCTGCTCCAGCGAGTCGCGCAGCTCGCGCAGAAGCTCCGGCAGCGGCCGGCTGGACGAGAAGGGACGGAAGAAATGGTACTTCTCGGCCCGCTGCTCGTGGCTGCGGCGAATCTGCGCCTTGACGTGCTCGTAGCGCAGGATGACGTTGTTCTCGTCGGCAAAGCGCTTGAGCTTGACGACAATTTGCAGCGAATGTGCCACGTCGATCAGGAACACACCGAAAAACACGCCGATAAAGAACGAAAACGCGAGATTCTGGCTGAGCCATGTGAGGGCATTTTTGATGTACGGGTGGACGAGGAAGTCGTAGGCCGCGCCGCACAGGCCCCAGATCAGCGAGAACTTCGGGCAGATGACGCCCTCGATATTGCCCCACTGGTTGGTGTAGTCCCAGAGGCGAACCTTATTGATCTTCAGCGAAAGCATGCCGGAGATATACTCGATCAGCGTCATCAGCGCCGCCATCAGCGCGATAACAAGAATTTTGTTGCCGACGGGATTCTGCAGCAGCGGACGCTCCTCCAGCGAGGCGACCAGATACAAAATGCACAGCCCGCTGCCGTAAAGCGGCAGATACGGCCCCGTGCAGAAGCCGGGATTGATCCACTTGCGCTCGGGATTGGCCGCGGAGAAGAACCGGCGGAAAATGACCTCGATCCCCCACCCGGCAAGCGAGCCGATAAAGAAAAGAAACGCAAGCTTCAAAAGGACGTTCATTGGTGCACCTCCGGTCAGGCAGTCTTTTTCTTCTTATGGTGCAGGAGCCAGATCCATGTCATCAGGCCGCAGATCGCAACGTTGCAGTAAAACGAAATGCCGCGCGACAGGAGGTTGAAGCTCACCGGCTCCGGAAAAAATTCGCCGCAGATCGACACAAACAGCCAGTCCGCCGCGCCGATTGCGCCGGGCAGCGGCACGGCGTTGGAGCCGAGATAGACATAGCTCTGCCCGATGAAGACGTTCAGCGCCGTGGAGAGCCTGCCGCCGAGGGCAAGGAAGACCATTGCCGAGACCAGCAGCATGCACACGCGCTGGCCGATATTCAGCGCCAGCGCCTTGAGCATCATCGGCGCGTTGCCGCGCACCGAGCGGGCGCAGTTGCCGTAGCGCTCGATCCAGCGCTCGAGCCGCGCCTGCTTCTCCTCGAGGCTGTGCAGCAGCCGCAGCTTGGCCAGCAGACGCAGCAGCGCGTTGCACACCGAATGCACCAGCCGCGGGCGGAACAGCAGCAGAATCAGCAGCACCGTCAGCGAGCCTTGAATGACCGCGCCGAGGATCACAAAGATCATAGCCGCCAGCGGGAAGGTCAGCAGCAGCGCGGGCTTGAGCAGCACGCAGACCAGCGTCACCAGAAACAGCGCCGCCTCATACATGATCAGATTCAGCAGGAGTGCAACCGAAGCGACCTCCATCGGGATATCGTCGGTGTACATGCAGTAGGCCGAGACGGGCTGCCCGCCGGAGGAGGACGGCGTGATCGCAGAGAAGAACAGATCCGCCGCGCAGAATACCAGCCCGTGGTGGAACGGGCGGCGATAGCCCAGATGGCCGCAGATCAGCCGCAGGCTCTCGCCCTCGCAGCAGATGATGCCCAGCATACTGGCAAAGGCCGCCAGAAGCAGCCAGATATTCGAATTTTTGCAGCAGTTCACAAAGCCTGCAAAGGAAAACCCCTGACTGGTCGTCTGCACGGTGATGGTGATCACCGTAAGCACCAGAAAGACCGCCAGCCAGAGCGCTCTTTTTTTCGTCATCGCGGTAGCCTCCGCGCCGGAAGCCGCCCGAATCGGCAGCTCCCCGCCCTTTTTTGTTGGTTTTATAAGAAATGGAATCTTTTTTAGTATACCACAAGGCCGCGTAACTTGCAATCCCCAAATTATATCATCTCAGTAGGCAAACGGCAACGTTGCAGGGCGTTCCTGCTCTGGCGGTGGCATTCTTTTTCTGCGGACTTGCACTTTTCGGCATAGCATGCTATAATGTGGCAACCGGACGGAGCGTTGGCGCGGGCGGCGCGCGGGCAGATTCGCGAGGCGGACTATGTGCTGGTGCATTTCCAGCGGGCGGGCTATCAAAGCGCCGCCGAGGAAATGGACCGTCTGCTCGGCCTGCGGCACACCGGCCTGCGGAGCTGCTGCTGCCGCATGGGGCAATACAAAGAAATCGCGGCGAAGACCGCCGCGAGGAAATAACAGGAGGTAACAACTATGGCACTGACGACCGATGCTTCCCTGAGAAAAAGCGTGATTTATGAGCTTTACGTCCGCAGTCACACGGCGGAGGGCACGTTTCAGGCGGTGATCCCCGACCTCGACCGTATCCGCGCGCTGGGAACGGACATTCTCTGGCTGATGCCCATCCACCCGATCGGCGTTGAGAACAAAAAAGGTTCCCTCGGCTGCCCGTATGCCAACCGCGACTACCGCACGGTCAATCCGGAATACGGCACGATGGAGGACTTCCGCCAGCTCGTGGACGAAATTCACAAGCGCGGAATGAAGTGCATCATCGATGTCGTGTATAATCACACCTCGCCGGATTCGACGCTCGTGCGGGAGCATCCGGAATTTTTCTACTACAAGCCCGACGGCCATCGCGGCAACAAGGTCGGTGACTGGACGGACGTAGTCGATCTGGACTACTCCAACCGTGAGCTTTGGAAGTATCAGATCGAATCGCTGTGCTTCTGGGCCGAGATCGTGGACGGCTTCCGCTGCGACGTGGCAAGCACCGTGCCGGTCGAATTCTGGCTGGCGGCGCGGCGGGCGGTCGAGAAGGTGCATCCGGGCGCGATCTGGCTGGGTGAGAGCGTCCATCTGGCACACATCCGCGCCTTCCGTGAGCAGGGCTTCTACGCCGCGACGGACACGGAGCTGTTCGACGCGTTTGACATTCTCTATCCCTACGACCTGTGGCCCGAGTACGAAGACAGCACCGAGGGCCGCGCGCCGCTGAGCCGGTATTTTGACGCGGTCAACTATCAGGAGCTGAGCTTCCGCGAGGAATACAACAAGCTGCGCTGCCTTGAAAACCACGACCAGTCCCGCGCCGCCGCCCGCTTCCCGAGCGGGGCGCCGCTGCTGGCGTGGACGGCGCTGAGCTATTTCATGAAGGGCACGACGCTGCTCTACGCCGGTCAGGAGGTCTGCGCAACGCACACGCCGTCACTGTTTGAGCGCGAGCCGATCGACTGGCGCGGCGGCAGGGACATCAGCACCTATCTGCGCAGGCTCTGGGAAATCAAGAAGCAGCTCCCGACCGACGCGGTGTTCCACATCGGCACTGACGACGCGCAGGGCCTCGTCTGCGCCAGTTACATCGGCCCCTCCGGCAAAGCCGTCGGTCTGTTCCCTCTGAACGGTGTCGCCGGCACAATCGCCGTCCCGCTGCCCGACGGTGTCTACGAAAACGCCCTCGGCGGCGCTCCCCTTACCGTCAAGGACGGCAAGGCCGCCGTTGCGGAAAGTACAATTGTTCTATAAAATGTTCTGTAAAATAATGGCAAAGCGCGCCGCGGTTGCGGCGCGCTATTTGTTACTGCAGGTATTCCTCCAGCGTCAGGTTGCGCTCGGTCAGGTAGGCGGCGGCTTCTTTGCCGACGTAGCGGTAGTGCCACGATTCATAGGCAATGCCGGTGATGTCCTCCTTGTCCTTCGGGTAGCGGAGGATGAAGCCGTATTCCCACGCGTGGGCGTGGAGCCAGCGGGTCTCGGCCGTTTCCTCCTGCGTGTCGTCGAGGCGCTGGTTGCTCATGGAAACGATATCCAGCGCATAGCCGGTCTCATGCTCGCTGTATCCCGGCT
>CAKUNB010000143.1 GCA_934668285.1 uncultured Oscillospiraceae bacterium
GTGTTCTATGTGACAATCAGCGGCAGCGCCACGGCGCATCTGGTTTCCGACCTGCCCGCCGCGCTGGCCATCCAGTCCTGCACGGTGCAGGCCGATGGCGCGCTGGTGTATACACTCTGCGCCTACAGCGCCGGAACGGCGAATCTCTACTGCGACGGCGGCGCGGGCGGCGTGTTTGTCGGCGCGGTCACGGTACAGCCGACGGTGCAGCAGGAGGAGCAGAAGCCATGGTTTATGGGCGAGGACTACCAGCCGCAGCTCGACATTGACACGAGCAACGGCCCGGCGGGCGACTTCTCGTGGCTGCTCGATGGGGAGGACGCACCTTGAAATTCGGAAAAATTTTTGCAGCGCTGCTGGCTATGGCGGCGCTGCTTGTATTCCTGCCCTCGGCCCGCGCGGCGGCGCCGGAGCTGATCTATACCGTGGTCGACGGGCAGGCGGTAATTACGGGCGCGGATGGCCCGCTCACCGGCCAGCTGCTCATTCCGGAGGAGATCGACGGCTACCGCATTACGGGAATTGCCGACGGCGCGTTTCAGAACGAAACCGGCCTGATATCCGTGGTCATTGAGGCCCGTCTGGAGCGGCTCGGCAGCGTATTTTGCGGCTGCACGGCGCTGACCGAGTCGGTCTTGCCGGAGGGGCTGGTCACTCTGCGCGGCACCTTTACCGGCTGCACCGCGCTGGAGGAAATTTACCTGCCCGCAAGCGTCCGGTACCTTGGCTCGCAGACCTTCTTCGAGACGGGCCTGCGCGCGCTGCGCCTGCCGGACGGGCTGCGCGAGATCGGCGCGGCCTGCTTTGCCGGTACGCCGCTGCGGGAAATCGCGCTGCCCTCGGGGCTGGAGCGCATCGACAGCCTCGCCTTCCCGAGCCTGCCCGAGCAGAGGTATCTCAGCATCCCCGCCTCGGTCAAGTACATCGGCGAGCGGGCGTTTGCGGGCAAGCTGGACTTCGTTCTGGTGCGCGGCGCAGCGACCGGCAGCGGCAGCAACCCCTTCCCGCAGGCGCGGGCGGTCTACTGCTACCGCGACGCGCCGATTTACCGGAATCTCGGGGCCGCCGCAGTTTTCTACGAGGAGCTGCCCTGTAGCATTGCGTCGCTGCCGGTCTGCCTTGAAGGCGGGCTGTATTACGCCGCACCGGACGGCGAGGCGATCATCCTCAGCGCGCCGGACGACGCGCAGCTGACCATTCCGCAGACGCTCGGCGGCCTGCCGGTGACGATGCTGGCGCCGCTTTGCTTCTCCTCCGACGGCGAGCGGGCGGCGGAGCTGACGCTGCCGGACACGCTCCGCTGGGTGGGCCGCAGCGCGGTCTATGCCAGGCAGGCCAACCTCCCGCAGCAGCTGGAGTATGCCGGCGAAAAGGCGTTCTGCGACGTCAGCCTGACCGGCGAGCCACATTTCCTGTCGCTGGTCACGGCGGAGCGCGAGAGCTTTCGCGGCTGCGGCCTGACCGAGGCCGTGTTCGGCACGGCGCTGCACAGCCTCGGCGAGCGCGCCTTTGCCATGAACCGGCTGGAAAAGGTGACGCTGCCCGAGGGCGTGCAAACGCTCGGCGCGGAGGCCTTTGCATGGAACATGCCGCTCACCGAGCTGACGGTGCCCGCCAGTGTGACGCAGTGCGACGACTGCCTGAAAAATTCCAGTGTTGCGCGCGTCTACGGCTACCTCGACAGCGCCATCGAGGCCTACTGCGAGCGCGCAGAAATTACGTTTGTCAACCTTCTGACCGGCGAGGAGGGCGCGGGCGTGCGCCTCGTGACGCTGGATCATATCAAATATAAGATTTTCCCCTCCTCGAGCCGTGCGTGGATCGTAGGCTGCGAGCCGCAGCTGCTGACCGGCGCAGTCGTTGTCCCCGCCGAGGTGGAGGGCGCGACGGTGGAGCGCGTCTGCGACTCAGCGTTTGCGCAAAGCTCCGCCGAGACGATTCAGCTGCCGGATACGGTGCGCGTTTTGGAGGACTGGTCGTTTGCGCAGTGCAGTAAGCTCACTTATGTTGCAATTCCGGAGCGGCTGGAACGTGTTTTCGGAGCGCCCTTTGCCGCCTGCGAGAAGCTTCAGCTGCTGTATCTGCCATCCTCCTTCCGCAGGAGCGACAGCGCCCCAACGCACCTTGGCGGCCTGAAGGTGCTGGCCGGATACGTCGGAACCGACGCCGAGCAGCTGGCGCAGGACGAGGGCGTGCGCTTTCTCGCGCTGCCGCGTGACGTGCGCCTCGTGATGGGGCCGAAGGGTATCTTCTTCCGAGAGACCGAGGGCCTGACAGCGCTGTATGTCTGCATGTCTGCGGACGCTGTCGTCGTGCCAGACGAGGTGCAGGGCGAGCCGGTGCTGCGTCTGGCCGCCGGATCGATCGGGAATCCGGAGAAGGCGGCGCTGGGCGCGAATGTGCTGTACGTCGAGAAGGGCGCGTTTTTTACCGAGGACGGCGCGGCGCTCCGCCTGCGGCAGCTGGTGGTGTCACCCTCCGTAATCGAGCTGCCGCCGAGACTGAGCGACCATCCGGACTTCACGATTTTCGGAACGACCGGAACCTATGCCGACCGCTATGCGGCGGAGAACGGCTACCGCTTCCTCGACCGCGCGACCACGCCCTTCCGCGACGTTTCGCGCAGCGCGTGGTATCATGACGCCGTGCGGACGGTCTACTGGAACGGCCTGATGAACGGCATGTCGGCCAACACCTTCGCGCCGAATGAAACGGCAACGCGTGCCATGGTTGCGAAGATTCTGGCAAATATGAGCGGCATTCGAGACTTCACGTGGAGCTACGGCTTCAGCGACGTTCCGGACGACGCGTGGTACGCTCCGGCGGTCAACTGGGGCGCAATGGTCGGCATCATTCAGGGAACGAGCAAGACGACCTTCTCGCCGGAGGCTCCGGTGACGCGGGAGCAGCTGGTGACGCTCCTGTACCGCTTTGCGCGGGCCTGCGGCGTGGATGTCAGCACGCGTGCCGACCTGAGCGGCTATGACGACAGCGTGCAGGTTTCGCCCTATGCCGTCTCCGCCATGCAGTGGGCGGTGGGTGTCGGCATACTGCATGGCACGAGCGAGCGAACGCTCAGCCCCGCCAGCCACGCCACCCGCTCGGAGATTGCCCAGCTGCTGTGCAACTTCCTCCACTTCACCGGCCACACTCGCAACACCCAGACCCTCACAATTGCATAAAAAACGCTGTGAAGCCTTGTGACTTCACAGCGTTTTCGTTATCCAATTCGGCCCATCTCCGCCGAGATGGCGGCGGAGGCTTCGATTACGGCGTTGCGCATGGCGTTGACGCTTTCGGCGTCGACACCGGCCATTGCGATAATGCCGATGGCATAGCGGCAGGCGCCGTTGCGTTCGTAGATCGGCGCAGCAACGGAGCGAAGGCCGATCTTGTATTCCTCCAGCTCCTCCGCATAGCCCTGCCGCCGGACGGTTGCCAGCGTTGCCAGCAGTACGGTAGGGTCTGTGACGGTGTTCGGCGTGTAGGGCGTCAGCGGCGCGCGCGTCAGCAGCCGCTCGGCCTCGCGGGGGGGCAGATTTGCAAGAATGACCTTGCCCTGCGACGAGCAGTGCAGGGGCAGCCGTGTTCCGGCCTCGGAGGTAATGCGGAAGCCGGTGTGCGGCTCCTCGCAGACCGCCAGCAGCAGCTCATCGCCGGACAGCCGCGCGAGATACGCCGATTCATGGAACCGGTCGACGATGCTCTGCAGATGGCGGCGGCTGATGGCCGGAACGTCCCAGCTCTGATTGACGGCGTTGCCTAGCTCGAACAGGTGGTAGCCCAGCCGGTAGCGCCCGTCGGAGGCGTTCTGCTCTACCACGCCGGAGTCCAGCATGGAGGCGAGCAGGCCGTGAATGGTGCTTTTTGCCCAGCCGGTCATCTTTTCCAGCTCGCTGAGAGAAAGCGGCCGCCGCTCCAGCCAGAAGCAGTCGAGCAGCCGCAGCGCCTTCTCGATGGCGTGAATTCTTCTTCCGCGATTTTCCATGGCGTTACCTCACCGAAGGAAGATGCGCTTGCCGCCGCGGTAGGTGCAGACGCAGCCGATGCGCTGCGCGGAGGGGACGGCGTCCTGCAGCTCGCGCTCCATTGCGTCAGCGTCGGCGGGGTCGACGGCGATCAGCAGACCGCCGGAGGTCTGCGGGTCGTAGAGAATATCCTGTATTGCCAGTGGCACATCGCCCGCGTCGACGAAGCTCTCGGCAAAATTGCGGTTGCGGTAAACTCCGGCGGGAAGAATGCCCATCGCAGCCAGCTCCGGCGCCTCCGGCAGGAGGTCGAGCCGCTTGGTGTCGATTTCCAGCTCGGTGTCGCTGCCCTGCGCCATTTCCAGCGCGTGGCCCATCAGCGCAAAGCCGGTCACATCCGTGCAGGCGTGCACGCGGTAGCGCGCCATCACGTCCCGCGCACCCTTGTTC
>CAKUNB010000144.1 GCA_934668285.1 uncultured Oscillospiraceae bacterium
AGATTCAGGATGGTGTCCATCATGCCGGGCATGGAGGCGCGGGCGCCGGAGCGCACGGAAACCAGCAGCGGATTCTTCGCGTCGCCGAACTTTTTGCCGTTGATCTTCTCGATCTTGGCCAGCGCGGCATCAACCTGCTCCTTGATCTCGTCGTTAATGGAGCGGCCGTCCTCGTAGTACTTGGTGCAGGCCTCAGTGGAGATGGTAAAGCCCTGCGGAACCGGCATGCCGAGATTGGTCATCTCAGCCAGATTCGCACCCTTGCCGCCCAGCAGCTCGCGCATCGTACCATTGCCCTCGGAGAAAAGGTAGACATACTTGTGCATTTTGTTTTTAACCCCTTTCGTTTTTTCGGAACGGCATTTCACTTCCGTCCCCAGCGTTTTCTTTTTTCTAATTAACTGCCCAAAAAGTATATCACATCTTGCAAAGTTTTGCAAATATTTTCCGCAAAAAAGTTTCAAAAAACAGCACTAATTTTTTATATTAAAAACTTTTTGGCAAAACTAAAAATTTTTGTGGTTTAAGGCCTCACAATTTGTGCAAGTTTTCCTGCATCCATTTTTCCGCTGTTTCTCCCCTTTTTTCAAAAAATCGGACGGAATTGTGCGTTTCACAGCTCCGTCCGATTCTCTTTTCCATTATCAGGCCAAATAGCGGTACAGGAAAGTCACGATCTGCGCTCTTGTGCAGGTATCCTCCGGCGAAAAGGTCGTGCTGCCCGTCCCGTTTGTAATGCCGTTCTCCACGGCCCACAGCACCGCGTCATAATAAAACGCCCCTGCCCCAACATCCGCAAACGGATTGCCGCCGCCGGATACCGGCCTGCCCGCGCTGCGCCACAGGAAGGTCGCAACCTGTCCGCGCGTGCAGCCTGCCTCCGGCGAAAAGGTCGCCTCCGTCGTGCCGGTTGTGATCCCCTGCTCCGCCGCCCAGAGCACGGCAGTGTAGTAATAATCGCTCTGTCTGATATCCGTAAAGGGATTTTTCGTCCCGCGCGGCGTCGGTTCGCCCGCCGCGCGCCACAGGAAGGTGACGATCTGGCCGCGTGTGCAGGCGGCCTCCGGCGCGAAGGTGTCAGCCGTCATGCCGTTCGTGATCTGCTCCGCGACTGCCCATTCGACTGCGGCTGCGTAGTACGCGTCCTTGTCCACGTCGCGGAAGGGGACGGTGATTTGCAGGCGGTCGATCGGCTCGGTTCTGGTTGCTTCACAGCGCGTACAGGTAAAGGTCCGTATGCCCTCCCGTACCGTCGTCGGCCTGAGCGTGACCGTGCCGTCGTCCCACGCATGGCCGAGCGCGGGAAGGACGGTAGACGCGAGGAAAACCACCTTGCAGACGGTGCAGCGGGTACCGATGGAGCGGCCGGGCTTGGTACAGGTCGGCGCGATCTCCGCGTCGAGGACCATGTTGTGTCCCTTCGGCGGGACAGGGTCGGCGACGTATTGGTCGCCGCAAATCCGACAGGTGTACGTTGTGTAGCCTCCCTCCGTGCAGGTGGGACGGGTCACGACGGCACGGTATTTATGCTCATGCGACGGCTGCGGGACGTTGATGCCGTCCCATGTCGCGGTCTGGTAGGCTGCTTCGCCATAGGTGGGCGTTGTCCAGCCGGTTTTTCCCGCGATGTAATAGAGCGTCAGCCCGCGAATGTTGACATCCTCGTTTGCGTCGGCATCGTAGACCTGAAAAGCGCCCCAGCCAAGCTCCGGCGCGTCGCCGAGGAAGCACGCGCTGACGAGGGCCGTACAGCCGTTGAAGGCGCTTTCGCCGACGTAGGTCAGGCTGGACGGCAGAACGGCGGTTTTCAGCGCGGTGCAGCCGTAGAAGGCCAGTTCGCCGATCTCCGCGACTCCTTCGGGGATGCGCACGCCCGTCAGGCCGGTCCGGCATTCAAAGGCATATGGTGCAAGCTCCGTTACACTTTCCGGGATCGCATAATCGCCCAGTGCGGCACTGATCGGTGCATGAAGCAGAGCGGATTTGTCCTTGCTGTACAACACGCCGCAGGCATCGCTGCAAAACGCGGCGTTTTCCGCATCGACCCAGATGCCCGTCAGCGCGGTGCAGCCGTAAAACGCTTCGTCGCCGATTTTTTCCACGTGCTTGGGGATGCGAAGGCTCGTCAGCACGGCGCAGGAAAAGAACGCTTCCCTGCCGATCGACGTTAAGCTGCCGGGCATCTCGACGGCGGTCAGCGCCGCACAGTCCGCAAAGGCGCGTTGCCCGATCGTTTCCACGCCCTCGGCAAGGACGACAGAGGTGATGTCCTCCCGGTTGGCTGCCCACGGCGCGGCGGCGGGGAAATCCGCCATTTTGCCCGTGCCGGAGACTGTCAGAACGCCGTTATCGTCCAGCCGCCATGTCAGCCCCTCGCCGCAGGTTCCTTCGGTCAGGAGAACGCCGGACGGCAGCTTTGCGATCGGTTCGGTTCTTGCTGCATTGCAGCGGGTGCAGGCGACGCGCCGGATGCCCTCCGCTGCGGTTGTCGGCGCGGTTATGATTTGTCCTTCGCCCCAGCTATGCGCCAGCGCGGGAAGAGTCGGCCGTGAAATCTCCGTTTCGCCGTCCGCGTCGGAGAAGCATTTGCCGCAGACGAGGCAGCGCCAATACGCGGGGTTTCCCGCCGCGGTACAGGTTGGTTCAACGGCAGACACAAGCTCCGGATCATGCCGCTGCTGCCAAGTCAGCTCACCGCCGTAATCCTGGCGCGCTGCGTCCGTCCAGGTTATTGTTTTTTCCTCGGGATAGGAAACCGTCGCCGTTACTTCGTTAAAGGTATTGGCGGCAAGCTCCGGCTTTGCGCCAAAAAATGCAACGTCAGTCAGTGAAGAGCAGCCGCCGAATATATTTTTGCCGAGCTTTTTCACGGTTTTTTCAAAGGTAACGCTTGCCAGCGCCCCGCAGTCCAGAAAGGCGGCGACTCCGACCTCTTCCGCAGCAATTTCGGCGGTTTTCAGCGCCCAGCACTCCTGAAACGCAGTTTGATACACCGTTTTCACGCTTGCGGGTATCGAAACGCTTTCCAGCCCGCAGGAAGAAAAGGCCCCCGAGGCGATGCTCTCAATGCCGTCGCCTAAGACCACGGATTTCAGGCTTTCGCAGCCGGAAAACAGACCGGCCGTTACGTGCTTTACGCTGCCCGGCAGCTCCATGTGTGCCAAAGCGGTGCAGTCTCGGAAGGCACCGCTGGAAATCTCCGCCACACCGTTCGGAATGATAAGTGCTGTCAGAGCCGAACAGCTTTCAAACGCGCTGCCGCCGATACTTTTCAGCTTCGCCGGAAGCTGCACCTTCGACAATGCGGAGCAGGCAAAAAATGCGCGGTCGCCAAGCCGTGTTACGTTATTTGGAACGGAAATTTGCGTCAGCGCATGGCAGGCGCGGAAGGCCTCGTCACCGATTGCGGTCAGACTGCCGGGCAGGGCAACGTCCGAAAGACGCGAGCAGCCGGAGAAGGCCGCGTTGCCGAGTGTTGTGACACCCTCCGCTACCGAAAGGGACAGAATCTGCATTTTATACGCCGCCCACGGCGCGGCGGCGGGGAAATCCGCCATTTTGCCCGTGCCGGAAATTGTCAGCGTTCCGTCCGTGTCCAATGTCCAGGTCAGGCTCTCACCGCAGGTTCCCTCAACCGCTGCTGCGGAAGCTGGGGGGACCCATAGGCACAGCAGTAGGGAAATGCAAAGCACGGCTGCAAGTACACGTTTCATCATTCTCTCTCCTTTTGCCCGGCGCGATGCGCCGCGACAGAATTCTGCTTTGATTATAACATAAAAAACCCTCCTGCGGGAAGCCCGCAGGAGGGTTTTTGCAATTAAAATTACAGCAGCGTGGAGAAGTGCTTGATGGTGCGGACCATCTGAGAAACGTAGGAGTTCTCGTTGTCGTACCAGGAAACGACCTGCACCTGAGTGGTGCCGTTTTCGAGGTTGACGACCATGGTCTGAGTGGCATCAAACAGGGAGCCGTAGCGCATGCCGATGACGTCGGAGGAAACGATCTGATCCTCGTTGTAGCCGAAGGACTCGGTGGCTTCCTTCTTCATCTGCGCATTGATCTCGTCGACGGAGACAGTGCCCTTGACAATGGCGTTCAGAATGGTGGTGGAGCCGGTCGGGGTCGGAACACGCTGAGCAGCGCCGATGAGCTTGCCGTTCAGTTCGGGAATGACCAGGCCGATCGCCTTCGCAGCGCCGGTGGAGTTCGGGACGATGTTGACGGCGCCTGCACGGCTGCGGCGAAGGTCGCCCTTGCGCTGCGGGCCGTCGAGGATCATCTGGTCGCCGGTGTAGGCGTGGATGGTGCACATAATGCCGGACTCGATGGGAGCCAGATCGTTCAGAGCCTTGGCCATCGGAGCGAGGCAGTTGGTGGTGCAGGACGCGGCGGAGATGATGTGGTCTTCCTTAGTC
>CAKUNB010000145.1 GCA_934668285.1 uncultured Oscillospiraceae bacterium
CGACGAAGCCGAAAACCGCATGCACACCATCAAAGCCGTCCTCGCCGCCACGCTGTAAATTCAATCCGACAAAAACCGGCACCCGCAGGAACACCCCTGCGAGCGCCGGTTTTTTATTATTGCGCCGCACCAAAAGCTCCCTCTGCGAGGGAACTGCAGACTGTCAAAAAAGTCCGATTTTGTCATTGCGAGGCCGCTTGCGGCCGTGGCAATCTCGCGGAATTGTTTGAATATTTTGGAAAATTTCGGCGAATTCGGAACTTTCTGCATGAGATTGCCACGTCGCTTCGCTCCTCGCAATGACAAGCGGGGTAGTTTTTCGACACACTCAAGCTCCCTCTGCGAGGGAGCTGTCAGCGAAGCTGACTGAGGGAAAGAGGCCCTCCCCACAAGCGCCGGTTTTTTATTATCATATTCCCCCTACCGCCGCCATTCTCCACTGCGTAGGGGCCGATGCCCACATCGGCCCGTACTGGCACTATCTCATCTGCTCAAACCATTTTTCAACCTACGCACCAGCACCGGCCAGCGCTTTTTCTTTCTTATTCGTCCGATTCTTTCCCTTTTTGGATTCCTTCAAGCGCTTTTGCTGAATTTGTTGCTCCGTCTTTTTGTAGCAATCATAAATCTTCATTATGTACGAAAGGGGGAAAAAGAATAGCGCTGTCTGCGTTTTCATCGACGAATCCTTAAAGTCTTTGATTTCGATATACAACTCATCGTTAATCCTTTGCATCACCGTTCTTCCATGGGCAATTCCGTTCCGGATATGCCGCACAAGATCACGTCCTTCGGCATCTCCCTTGGAAAAGCAAGCTATAGTATGGTTAGATGCTCTGTAGAAAGTAAGTTCCTTACGGCTTGCGTAATTATAGTTCACCCCGAAATTCTCAAACAGCTTTTTCGTTTTCTTTGTAAAAACGCCGATATATCCCCCTGTCCAACCACAGTGTTCGTCAAAGCGATCATCGTCAAACAACCAATCAAACAAGCTCGCCCAGTCGTTTAGTTGTTTTTCGTCACGCAATGCTTGAAATAGGCCATTCATATTCTCCCTCCATTCATGTCTATTTTGTCTTGACACCATAAGTTCCAATAATCTTTCCCAGCGTTATATTTGTCAATTCACAGAATACGCCAGGAAAACCAAAAAAATCTGTAAAACAGAACTGATAATCAATCCATTCTCCTGTTGTTGCCTGTAAGGTGGCTGTGTTAAAATTGAAAATATTATTGCCGGACTCGTTACATTCCCGAAATTTTATAGCAAACGTTTGTCCTTGATATCCGCCGTCTATTCTGATGTGTAGATATACATTGTCACCCCTCTTTACCGAATCAATACTTGTTAAATGATCACCCCTTTTGTTGTTAAATATTACTGTATAAGTAATATTATTACACAGGGAGTCGTAAATAGCTTGTGAATCAGCATAGCCCTGTTCGGCCAGCAGCTTTAAATACTTATACGTTTTTTCGTTGGGATTGTTTTTGCTTTCTATCGCATAATTGTATCTCACTTCATTGGCGGCCTCTGTTTCCCCAGCCTTGGCGTACCATTCTAGCGCCGAATCAATTTTTCCTGCTGCTTCTTCAACCTCGGCAAGTCGTCCAGCGCAATCCCGTGCGCGTTGTTCACTATCCGAGTATTCACCAAGCTCGCTGAACGCCGCATAGGCATCGGTCAATTCTCCTTCATTTTCCAGCTCTGCCGCTTCAGAATAGTGTAACTCATTTCTCGCCTCTTGAACCTCCAGCACTCTTTCGCTGGCGTCCTTATAACTACCTAATTTTACAAATATATCTTCCGCTGCATCAAAGTCCTGAGATAACAGCAATTCTTCCGCATGTTGATAATTTCTCCGGTTTTTACCTTCCGTAACCTGAGCGTTTGAATCTTTATACTCTCCTAGCGCTGCAAACGACGCAATTGCCTCATTATAGCTCTCACTTTCAAGCAATTGCACTGCCTTCTGATAATTGGCCTCCTGCTTCATTTCTGCGGCATTTTTATAATCCCCCAACGCCTCAAACGCTGCGATTGCTTCGTCGTATTTTTCTTCTTCGAGCAGCTTGGCGGCGGCGTTATACTTGTTGTTCGGGATGATGACCTTTGTCGTTATGAGAATCGCGGCGGCGAGGGCGAGGCATTTTCTCACCTTCGCGAGCTGCTTTTTGCGGCACTCCCTCTCCTCTGCGGCCAGACGCGCCGCCTCTGCCGCTCTTTTGGCTTTCTCCTCGGCTTTTCTGGCCTTCTCGGCGGCAAGCTCGTCGGCGTGGGCTTTGAGGGCTTTGACATCCAGCGCGGCAAGCACACGTTCGCGGTTCGTGCCGCAGGACATACAGGTCACTTCCGTTTGGGGGTTCGGCGTGCCGCAGGCGCACAGCCAGAGGCCGCGGTCCTCCGTGACGACGTACTCCGCGCGCTGAGAAGTCTCGCGGCGATACTGGTCAAGAAGCTCCAAGCTGCCCAACGCGGTTTTCAGCGACTGCTGCGGGTGGAGCGGTTCCCAGACCGCGTCCTCTGCCGCCGTCCATGTGCTACCGTCCGCAAAAACGGCGGCCGTACAGGCGCAGGAAAAGCTCCGCGTCACGCTATCCGGCAGAAACACCGCCGTTTTTTCGCCAAACGACGCGCCAAGCCGCACATCCAAATCCAGATACTGCTGCTCCGCCACGCCGCGCAGCTCGGTTCCGGTCACGTCGAAGGCGCGTAACGAGATTTTCAGCGCACGAATCGGCACAGCGGAAAGCGACCGGAATTTGAGCTGCGCCAGCACACGTCCGGTCTGATTATCCTTTAACAGTGCGCCCGCAAGAATCAGGACCGGCGCATTCTCCGTATACAGCCGCTCCGGCAGGGCATAGAGCCGCGAATAACGTTCGCTCATTCTCCATTCCCCCTCAAAGCTCCGGCAGCTCGTCGGTCGTGGTCGCGGTCTGCTCCACCGGCGGGGCCTCTCTCCGGCTGCGCAGGGCGCTGACATCCTCGATCAGTTGCCCGAAGCCATAGAGCGGCCACGAGCCGACCAGCCCCAGCGCCCCGCCCACGAAGCAGATCAGCACCGCAAGGATACCAAACTTCTCGGCAAGCGCGATCCCGGTAATGAACCCGGCAATACAGGTCACCCACCCCGTCACGACCGCGCAAACCTTGATTTTTCCTCCGACATTTTCATACATCGACGTGTTCCTCCTTGTAATTTTATGTGTCTGTCGCTCTCGTGTATTCATTTTATGATATCGTATTTTGAATACAGACAGATTGTAGCATCTCGAATACAATCTTGTCAAGAGGTGAAGCACAAAATGAAATACTTTATCCCGCAAAAGCCAGATAAGGAGGTCATTTCGATTCGACTTCCGTCGGACCTGTTGCAGCAGGTCGATGCCAATGCCGCCAAGGCCGACATCAGCCGAAATGAGTTCATCAACCAGTGCATTGTCTTTGCGATGCAGCATCTGCAATCTGAATGCGAATAAAGAATACACCCGCAAGGCCACAAGCCTTGCGGGTGTCTGTATTGTTGTCAGCAGCTTATCTCATCAACTCACAAACGAGGTCAGTATACGCGGTCGGATCCTCGAGCGGGAGGTTGGCCATGAGCAGGCCTTGGCAGTACAGGAGCTCTGCGTACTTTTTGGCCTTCTCCGGATCGCTCTCCACTGCGTCGCGCAAAGCGGCGACAGCCGGATGCGCGGCGTTCAGCTCCAGCACCTTGCCCGTGCGGAAATCAGAGCTTGGGTCAAGGGAGCGGAAATACTTCTCCATTTCAAAGCTCATGCCGCCCTCGGGCACCATCGACACCGGATGCTCGCCCAGCTCGGACGACAGCCGCACCTCGGCCACGCGGTCGCCCAGCGTTTCCTTGATGAAGTCGAAGCAGGGCTTCATCTCCTCAGCCTTCTCCTGCGCCGCCTTCTTTTCCTCCTCGGTGGCCAGCTCCAGGTCGTCGGTCAGAATGTTCTTAAACTCGTGCTCCTCGAACTTACCGAGCGTCTGCGGGATGAATTCGTCCACCTGCTCGCTCAAAAGCAGCACGTCAAAGCCGCGGTCGCGGAGCTGCTTGGTCTGCGGCAGGCGCGAGAGCTGCTCGGCGCTGTTGCCGGAGGCGTAGTAAATATGCTTCTGCGCGGCGGGCATAGCGGCGCAGTACTCCTTGAGCGAGACGAGCTTGCCCTCCTTGTCCGAGCGGAACAGCAGCAGATCCTGCAGCAGCTCCTTGTGCATTCCGTAGTCGGACACGAGGCCGTACTTGAGCTGGCGGCCGAAGGACGCGTAGAACTTCTCATACGTTTCGCGCTCGTTTTCCAGCAGACGCAGCAGCTCGGCCTTGATCTTCTTTTCCAGATTCGCGGCGATGGTTTTCAGCTCACGGGTATGCTGCAGCAT
>CAKUNB010000146.1 GCA_934668285.1 uncultured Oscillospiraceae bacterium
GGTCCGCTATTGGTGCGGCTTTGGGCTTGATGATCGCCCGGACCAGCAGGACAAGTCCGGCAACGGTCAGCAGCACCACCAGCGCCAGCGCCGTCAGCACCAGCCAGCCGCGCACATTTTTCCGCCGCTTCGGCCTGTGCCGCGCACGGTGCAGGTGCCGCGGCTGCTCGGGCAGTCTGCGCGGCGGCTCCGGCTGCTCAGGCGGCTCGGCCAGCCGCTTTTCCAGCAGCGCCTTTTCAACGTCCCATTCCTTGTCAAAGTCGTAGGCAGCCGGACTGTGTCTCGGCTCTTGACGGTCGGGCATTTTTCTCTCTCCCTCGAATTATTCCTTCATCAGTCTGCGGCGGGCGATATTGATGGTGCCCTCCTGCATGCGGTTGATCCACGCAATACTCTTGCCGCAGCCATAGGCTACGCAGGAGGCCGTGTCGTCGGCCAGCATGCAGCGGATTTCCGTCCGGCTCTCGAGCAGCTTGTCCATGCCGTAAATCAGGCTGCCGCCGCCGGTCAGGACGATGCCGTTTTTCACGATATCTGCCACCAGCTCCGGCGTGGTCTGCTCGAGCACGTCGAGCACCTTGTCGCAAATCATTCTGGCCGGACGGCGCAGCGCCTCCAGCACATCCAGCGAGGTGATCTCGACCTCGCGGACAAGGCCGGTTTTGAGGTCGCGGCCCTTGATCGGCATGGCCAGATTCTCCGGCCGCTCGTAGACGCAGCCGATGGTGATCTTGACCTCCTCGGCGGTGTTCGAGCCGATCACGATGCTGAAACGGCGGCGAACAAACTTCACGATTGCTTCGTCAAATTCCATGCCCGCGATCTTGATCGACGCGGAATCAGCGACGCCGTTGAGCGTCAGCACACCGATATCCGTCGTGCCGCCGCCGATGTCGACGATCATCTTGCCGTCCGGCGCGTTGAGATCCAGCTGTGCCCCAAGGCCGGCGGCCAGCGGCTCCTCGATCAGGTACACGCGGCGCGCACCGGCCTCCATTGCCGCCTGAATGACGGCGCGCTCCTCGACCTCGGTGATGCCGCTCGGCACGCTGACGATCATGCGGGGCTTGACGACCGCATGCCGGATGACGCGCTTGACCAGCTCCGTCAGCATGGCGGCCGTCAGCTCATAGTCCGAGATCGCGCCGTCGTGCATCGGGTGGATGGCGACGACGTTGCCGGGCGTTCTGCCGAGCATATTGCGGGCAGCCGCGCCGACCTGCAGCACCTTGCCGGTGTTCTTGTCGAGCGCGACGACCGCAGGCTCGCGCAGCACCACGCCGCGTCCGGCGGCGTAGATCAGAATATTGGAGGTTCCGAGGTCAATTCCAAGGTCTTTTGAGAATAAAAGCATAGGATTCCCTACCGTTTCTTATTGAATTCTGGCGGCGGCCAGCACTGCGCAGACCACCGAGGCCGCTCCGGCAGTGCGGAGCGTATGACTGCATTCGGTCAGCGTTGCGCCCGTCGTAATCACATCGTCAATCAGCAGGACATGCTTGCCCTGAAAGGTCTCCGGCGTCTCGGCCCGATACGCGCCGATGACGTTGGCATGCCGCGCTGCGGCGTCGGGCTGAAGCGACTGCGGCTGATTGTGCCGGATCTTGCGCAGCGTCCGGACGCACGGCACGCCCAGCTCTGCCGCCACGCTCTGCGCGATCAGGAAGGTCTGGTCATAGCCGCGCTTTCTGCGCCGCCGGTCGCTGACCGGCACCCACGAGAGCACGTCGAAGCTCACCCGCTCGCGCAGCAGCCGCATGGCAATCAGCCGGCCGTAAGCAGCGGCATAGTGCTGCATGCCGCTGAACTTGAAGCGCCGGACGGATTCGGCGACGTTCTCCTCGTAGTAATACAGGGCGTGGCATTCGGTGTAGTACGCGCCGCGCCTGACGCTTTGCTCTGCCTCCGGCAGCGCGGAACGGCACTTACCGCAGAGGTCTTGCTCCGGCTTTCGCAGGAGCCTGCCGCAAAACACGCACTTCGGCGGGTAGAGCAGCTCCAGCATCCACTGCAGCTGTCTCATACGCCGTCCGCCCGTGTCAGGCGGTGCTTCAGGCCGCTGTAGCGCTTGTTGCGGCGGTTGTTATGGGTCATCTGGGCGACGACCTCCTCGTTGCCCACGAGGATCAGCAGCTCCCGCGCCCGCGTGACCGCCGTGTACAGCACGCCGCGCGTGAGCAGCATCGGCGCACCGGCAAACGGCACAAAGATCACTGCGCGGTACTCGCTGCCCTGACTCTTGTGCGCCGTAATCGCGTAGGCCAGCTCCAGCTCGGACAGCATGTCCGTGTCATATTCCACCAACCGGTCGTCAAACCGGACGGTCATCACGCCCTCGCGCGGGTCAACGGACACGATCGTGCCGATATCGCCGTTAAACACGCCCGTGCCGGACGCGCCGGTTTCCTTCTTCCACAGTATATCATAATTATTGCGGATTTGCATCACCCGATCGCCTTCGCGGAAGCATTTTTCTCCCGAAAGCGCCTCTCGCTTTCCCGGCGCCTTCGGATTGAGCGCCGCCTGCAGGACGGCGTTGAGGTTCACCGTGCCGGTTTCGCCCTTGCGCGTGGGGCTGATGACCTGAATCTCCGCGCTGGGGATTTTCATATTCTCCGGCAGACGCTTGGCACACAGCTCCGCGATCGTCTGCACGACGCTTTCTGCCGTTTTGCGCTTTATGAAAAAGAAATCGCGATTCTTTGCCGTCAGCACCGGCAGCTCGCCGCGGTTGATGGCGTGGGCATTCATGACGATGAGGCTCTGCTGCGCCTGACGGAAAATTTCGGTCAGGCGCACCGTCCGCACCGCCTCGCTGCGAATCAGATCGGAGAAGAGGTTTCCCGCGCCGACGCTCGGCAGCTGGTCCGGGTCGCCGACGAGAATCAGCGATGCGTTTTCCGGCAGTGCCCGCAGCAGGCTGTGCATCAGCAGCACATCCACCATCGACATTTCGTCGACGATCAGTGCGTCGCACTTGAGCGGCGCGTCTTCGTCATGGTAAAACGACATCTCGCCCGTCTCCGGCGAGACCTGCGCCTCTAAAAGCCGGTGGATCGTCGAGGCCTCGCGGCCCGTCAGCTCAGACAGCCGCTTTGCTGCGCGGCCGGTCGGCGCGGCCAGCAGCGTCTCGCGCCCCAGCCGGTCAAACAGCTCCAGAATGCCCGCAAGCGTCGTGGTCTTGCCGGTGCCGGGGCCGCCGGTCAGAATCAGCAGCTGCTCCTCTGCGGCGGCGCAGATGGCCTCCTTCTGCAGCGCGGCGTAGCGAAGGCCCTGCTGTGCCTCCAGGGACGGCAGCAGACGCTCTGCTTTGTCGTTTTTGGCTTTTTTGTGCGCCATTGAAAGAATGCGCGCGGTGATATATGTCTCCGCCTCGTGGTACTCCGGCAGATAGATTGCCGTCAGTCCGGCAATGGTGTCCGTCTCGGCATAGCCGAGCGTGCAGAGGCGGTCGATACCGGCGGCAACCGTCTGCTCGTCCAGCTCTAAGAGCGCCGCGGTCGCCGCGGTCAGCTTGTCCTTCGGCAGGAAGGTATGTCCGTTATTGAGATTATAGCGCAGCTCGAACTCGACCCCAGCCTCGACGCGGCGGTCGTCGTCGCCGTCAAAGCCCAGCTCCAGCGCAAGCAGATCCGCACCGGAAAAGGGCGCGCCGAACTGCGGCTTTGCCAGCAGATAGGGGTTTTCCTGCACCCGCTCCATCGCCTGCTCGCCGTAGACGCGGTAGACGCGCACCGCGACCTCCGCCGCAATGCGGTAGGCGGCAAGAAACTCGATCAGGCGGCGGATGCCGACCTGACGGCGGAAGGAGCTGCCCAATTCCAGCGCCTTTTTCATGGAGATTCCGCTGACCTCCGTCAGGCGCTCCGGCGCGGTGTCCAGAATTTCGAGACTGTGCTCTCCGAATTGTGCGACGATCTTCTCCGCCGTTTTCGGGCCGATGCCCTTGACGGCGCGGGAGGACAGATAGGCCAGAATCTCCTCGCGGGAATCCGGCAGCAGCCGCTCGAGAAATTCCGCCTCGAACTGCTTGCCGTAGACGCTGTGCGCCGCCCATTTGCCTGTGACGATCAGCCGCTCGCCCGCAACGGGGAGCGGGATCGTCCCGACGACGGTGATCAGAGAGCCGTCTTCGCTATTGAGTTTGATGACGGCGTAGCCGTTTTCGATGTTTTCAAAAACGACCGCCGCGACGGTTCCGCTAATCAGCTCCTGCTCCAACTCCGTTGTGCTCCTCTAATCATAAGTACTCTGCGGCCTGCTCCGGTGGGCACAGCACCGCGTCGTCCACCCTCTGCAGCAGGCGCTCAATCGCCGCACGGGACGGCGCGCCGATGCCGCCGTCGACAAAAATCAGCCTTCCGGTCAGTGCGCCGCAGCGCCGCCGCC
>CAKUNB010000147.1 GCA_934668285.1 uncultured Oscillospiraceae bacterium
CTTCTACGTCGTCGGCGGGATGGACCGGTGGTGGCATGCGCCGGTGGTGGTGCAGATGGCGGTCGGCGCGCTGATCGTCACGTTTTTCGAGTTCTGGACGGGTATGATTGTCAACATGACGCTGCACATGAACGTCTGGACGTATGAGCACGTGCCGTTCAACCTGCTGGGGCAGATCTGCCTGCCGTTTACGCTGCTGTGGTTTCCGCTGTGCGGCATCGGGATTCTGTTTGAAAATCAATTGCGGCACTGGCTGTTTCACGAGCCTGTGCCGCAATACCGCTGGGTCATTTAATCCTCCGCCGTTCCGCGCGGGAACAGGAGCTGTGCGCTGCTGACGCCGAGGGACAGCAGGAGCGAGCCGTTAATCAGAATTTCATCAAGCGCGCCGTGGGCAAGCGCGTCCGCGCCGGTGATGCCGCAGAAGTAAACCGCGCTCAGGCACCAGAACAGGCTCATGCGGCGCTTGCCGCGCTCGAGCGGGAAGCCCGCGAGCTGGAAGAAGCTGAGCATCGAGCAGATCGCGGCGAGGAGCTGGAAGCAGTAGTCATGAATGGACGGGTCGGTGTTCCACTCCTGAAAATAAACGATCAGCCGGACGACCAGAGAGACGCTGGCGATCATATACAGCAGCGCGGAGGGCTTTTTGCCGCTGATCCGCACAATGGCGAAGATGCCGATGCAGACGGCGGAAACCAGCCCGAGCGGCGCCATCATTGCCGTCAGCGCCTCGGAGACGACCGGCGACTGCGTCGCAAGTGCGGTGGCCGGAGCGCGGCCGACGATCCAGACGACAATGTTGCCGCAGATAAGGCCGAAGGCAGCGACGAGCTGCAGGGCGTTCGGCAGGGGGGCGTCCGTGAAGTACAGCCGGTAATCGGCGTCCCGCCGCAGCGGCAGCAGCAGCGCGATCAGCGCGGCCAGCAGCACGAAGGTCAGCACGGCCAGCACGATGTATCGATAGCTGTCCGCCGCGAGGCTCCCGTCGGACAAAATCTCAAATGCAAGCTGGCTGCGCCGGAGGATAAAACCGATGACGGCTGACAGCGCCACAAGAACAGCCAGAAGGCTTTCAGGCAGATTTTTTTTCATAAAAGACGACCTCCGATCACATCGCGCCGCATTTTTTGTGAAGCTTATTATAGCATACCCGCCGAAAAAAAGACAGACGGAATAAAAAATTTTTCAATTTCTATGGAAAAAGTGATAAAAAGTTAAAAAAAGCCCTTGCATTTCGGATAAGTCGGTGCTATAATATGGGCAATCAATAGTAGATTTACTAAAGAGAGGGGTTCGCCCCTCTCTTTTCTCTTGACTATTGGAAGAGGTGCTGAAGATGAAGATAACAGAGCAGGTTTGGCAGTTTGCCGAGCCGCTGGTCGAGGCCAACGGGTGCAGCCTTTGGGATGTGGAATACGTCCGCGAGGGCGGAGAATGGTTTTTGCGGCTGTACATCGACAAGGACGGCGGCGTGGACATTAACGACTGCGAGGCAGTGTCCCGCGCGGTCGATCCGGTGCTGGATGAAAAGGACCCGATCCCCGAAAGCTACCGCTTTGAGGTCTGCTCGGCGGGGCTGGAGCGCGCGCTCAAGCGCCCGAGCGATTTTGAGCGCTTTATGGGTTCACCGGTGCAGGTGCGGCTGTATCGCCCGCGCGACGGGCAGAAGGAATTTGCCGGAACTCTGACCGGCTATGCCGACGGGCGGGTAAGCATTACCGCCGGAGGCAAAGAACTTACGTTTGAAAAGCCGGAGGTCGCCCTCGTGCGGCTCCGCGTAGAATTCTGAGGAGGATATCATGAACGCTGAGATTTTTGCTGCGCTGCGGCAGTTGGAAAAAGAACGCGGCATCCCCGTAGACTACATGGTCGAGCGCATCACGCAGGCGCTGGTTGCGGCCTATAAGAAGGACAAGGACGGCTACACCGACAACGTCTATGTCGAGCTGAATGAGAACGAGATGCGGATGTATGCGCAGAAGGAGGTCGTCGACGAGGTTATCACGCCCTCGACCGAGATCACACTCGACGCTGCGCGGAAGCTGGAAAAGAACGCCGCCCTCGGCGATCTGGTGAATGTTCCCATTGAGACGAAGGCCTTCGGCCGCATTGCCGCCCAGACGGCCAAGCAGGTCATCATTCAGGGCATCCGCGAGGCTGAGCGCGGCATGGTGTTCGAGAGCTTCTCCTCGAAGGAGCATGAGATTCTCACCGGCACGGTGCACCGCATCGAGACCGGCGGCGATATCATCGTCCGCGTCGGGCAGGGCACCGACCGCACCGACGCGCTGCTGGCCGTTGGCGAGCAGGTGCGCACGGAGCACTTCACCGAGGGCGACCTCATCCGCGTCTACGTGGTGGAGGTCCGCCGCAGCAACCGCGGCCCGCAGGTCATGGTTTCCCGCACACATCCGGCGTTGGTCAAGCGCCTGTTCGAGCTGGAGGTGCCGGAGATCGAGTCCGGCGCGGTGGAGATTCGCTCCATCGCCCGCGAGCCGGGCAGCCGCACGAAGCTGGCCGTTTACGCCGCCGAGGAAAACATCGACGCCGTCGGCGCCTGCGTCGGCGCGCGCGGCGCGCGTGTGAACGCCGTCGTCGAGGAGCTGCAGGGCGAAAAGATGGATATCGTCGTCTGGTCGGAGGATGTGTGCGCGTTTGTCGCGTCGGCGCTGTCTCCTGCGGACGTGATCTCCGTAACGCAGCTGCCCGGGCAGAAGGCCTGCCGTGTTGTCGTGCCGGACGACCAGCTCTCGCTGGCCATCGGCAAGGAGGGCCAGAACGCCCGCCTCGCCGCCCGCCTGACCGGCTGCAAGATCGATATCAAGCCCGCCTCGCAGGCAGAGGAGCCTGCACCGGCGGAGGAATAAGCCGCGCCGTTTTACGGCCGAAGGCACAGGAAGGGAGGAAGCTCCGTGCCAAAGAAAGTACCCCTGCGCCAATGCCTTGGCTGTCGGGAGATGAAGCCGAAAAAGGAACTGATCCGCGTAGTCCGCAGTCCGGAGGGCGCGGTTTCGGTCGACCTGCGCGGCAAGGCGTCCGGCAGAGGCGCTTATGTCTGCCACAGCGCGGACTGCCTGAAGCGCGCGCTGAAATCCAAGGCGCTGGCCCGCGCACTGGAAACGGAGATTCCACCGGAGATTTATGACGAGCTGCTTGCGCAGATGGAGGTGCAGTCGAATGGAACTGGATAGAAGCCTCGGCCTGCTGGCAATTTCCCGTAAGGGCGGGAATCTGGTGCTCGGCGAGGAGCCGGTCGCCGCGGCGACGCGGGCGAAGAAGGCGCGGCTGGTGCTGCTGGCATCGGACGCGGGCGGCCACACCGTCCGCCGCGCGAAGAGCTTTGTCGCCGGAACGGCGCAGCCGCTACTGACGCTGCGCTACACCAAGGATGAGCTTGGCGACGCGCTCGGCACGACGAGCGTTGCCATCGCAGCGGTTCTGGACGTGCGGCTGGCGCAGGCGTTTGTAAAGACGCTGCCGCAGACAGAGCAGAATGAGCAGCTGCTGCAGGAGCTGGACGTGCGCGTGCAGCGCGTGGAAAAGCGCCGCGCTGAGGAAAAGGCGCACCGCTACAATGTCCGGCATGGGAAAAAGTAACACGGAGGTGGCTTTATGAGTTTAGTGAAGTATCGAGTGAAGGAAGTCGCGGCGGATTTCGGCATGGCGCCGAAGGATGTCGCCGAGATTGTAGGATTATATTTTGAAAAGCCGAGGAGCAACACGCAGGTGCTGAGCGATGAGCAGCTCAATGCGGTGTTTGACCATATCACGCAGCATCACCAGATCGGCTCGATTGCGGAGGTCTTCGCCGTTGCGCCGAAGCAGGAGCAGCCCAAGCCCGCGCAGAAGCCCGCCGAAAAGCAGGACGCCGCCAAGCCCAGCGCACCGAAGCAGGAGGCGCAGAAGACGGAGGCTCCCGCCAAGCCGAAGGAGCCAGAGCGCAAGCGCGAGCGCCGCGTCGTCGATACCAAGGCCGTTACCGTCAATGCCGACCGCTTTGACGACCGCGTGGATAATCTGGTCAGCGAGCGTGTGCAGAACTATTCCGGCGGCAAGCAGAAGATCGGCAACAAGAACAAGCAGAAGGGCAAGGACAAGAAGGCTCCCATGGGCAACAAGCGCCGCAACGAGGAGCAGGAAAAGATGCGCCGCCTGCAGCTTGAGATCATCAAGAAGACCCCGCTTACGGTCAAGATTCCCGACGAGATCACCGTCGGCGAGCTGGCCTCCCGCATGAAAAAGACCGCCACCGAGCTGATTAAGGTTCTGATCAAAAACGGCGTCATGGCCTCGATCAACCAGACCATCGACTTCGACACGGCGGAATTCGTTGCGACGGAGCTTGGCTGCAAGGTCGAAAAGGAAGTCGTCGTTACCA
>CAKUNB010000148.1 GCA_934668285.1 uncultured Oscillospiraceae bacterium
GGGGAAAGGGGGGGTTAGGGAGAAAAAGCACCCATTATGTATGTATCGGAGGGGGAGATATTGCGGGGGTGCTGAGCGTTGCAGCCGATTGATTCAGAGGTTCCCTAGAATCTGTTAAAAAGCTTGAAAAGCTTTTTAACAGATTCTGCATGAGACGGCGCATCGTGCGTTCGCACGATGCGCGTGTGCGCAGCACAACGGGATTCTTGATTCAATTTTTAATCAAGAATCCGTATTAGGGCCTCGCAATGACATATTGATGCGCAATAAAAAAGCGGGGTCCGGCGAACCGGACCCCGCAGACGTGCCGAAAACTACCCCGTATGTCATTGCGAGGCCCTGAAAGGGCCGTGGCAATCTCGCAGAATTGTTTTGATATTCTGGAAGCATCCGGCGAATTCGGAACTTTCTGCACGAGATTGCCGCGTCGCTTCGCTCCTCGCAATGACACGAGGGGTCGTTATTTGATATGCTGAGCGGGGTCCGGAGAACCGGACCCCGCGGGGGATTGGGTTTATTTCATCAGATCCTTGCAGGCGTAGGAGCCGCCGAGGTAGCGCATGATGATGCAGGCAAATTCTGCACGGGTTGCGTCGTCGGTGGGCTTGAGGTTGCCGTTGTCGCCGTTGAAGATGCCCTCGTTGACGGCCCAAGCCATCGCGGTCTTGGCATAATCGCTGATCTTGGCGGCATCCTTGAAGCCGGTGAACTTGCTCTCGGCAGCGGGCTTGCCCTCGTAGCGCCAGAGGATGGTTGCGATCTGCTCACGGGTGACGAAATCGTCCGGCGCGAACTTATCGTTCAGAACGCCGAGCACAATGCCGTTGTCCTGCGCCCATGTAATCGCATCGGAGTACCACTGACCGGCGGGAACGTCGGTGAAGGTGGAATTGCCCTTGACCTCGGGCGAACCGGCCATACGGTAGAGCACCGTGACCATCATCGCGCGGGTCATCGAGCCTTCCGGATCGAAGCAGCCTCTGCCGACGCCGTTCATCAGGCCGTTGGCCACGGCGAAATCGACCGCCTCATGGTACCACTTGGAGTCGCAGTCCTTGAAGGTCTTGAACGAGCAGGTCGGATAACCGGTCGCGGGGATGACCTCGCCCTTCTGCAGCAGCTTGCCGCAGATGGAGCAGTAGGTGTCGCCGGTGTAGCCGTCGGTATCCTTGGTTGCTTCCTTCGCGTCGCGAAGCTCCGTCGCGCCGTTATGCTTGCAGGAGCCGCTCGGGCCGGTGGTGTAGCCGTCCACGTCGAGATCGGTGTCGCTGTAGCGGTACAGCCAGTTGAGGTAGTAGTCCGACGGACGGATGCTCAGGCCGAGGATGGAGCCGATGGCAACCGTGTCGTCCATGAGCTGGAACTCGCCCTCGTCGTCGTTATAGACAAGGACCAGCTTCGCATTCTGCGCGCTGCGGATCACCGCGCCGTTCGCGTCCAGATCGGAGATGACCTCCCACCGTGCCGCAGCGGTCGCCTCGTCGAGGAAGGCCAGCTCGCCGCCGTCGATGCCAAGATACTTGCCGCTCTTGTGGTTCTGGATGGTGTAGATTCCGCTCTCGTCGCGCGTAAAGGTGAAGCGGAGGCCGTCCTCTGCGCTGTAGAACTCGATGTAGTAATCGTCGATCGTGCCACCAAGGTCGTCAACGACGCTCTTGGTCTCGCCGGTTTCGACAAGCACCTTGGGGTTGCCGGTGTCGTAGTCGCCGTCCACGTAGTCAAGGCCCACAATGGCCCAGTCGCCGCTGTAGTCCTTTACAACATCGTAGATGTAGCACGGGGCTTCAAGCTGGACTTCCTCGCCGTAGGCGTACAGCGCATAGACCGTCATATCGCCCTGCACGGTGATCTCGTCGTCCGCGAAGTACATTGCGGAAACCGCGTTGAAAATCGTGATATCATCCGCGTCTTCAACTTCCTTGTCGACCCAGCAAACGAACTGCGCGTCGTCATAGGCCTCGGTGCAGTCCTCAATGGTGTAGGCGTCGCCGGTCTTGACCTTGACTTCCTTGGTGTTGTTCGGGGTGACGTAGGTGATGGTTGCATCCTTACCGACCTCATAGAGCGCAGCAGTCGCTTCGACCTCGTTGGTCGCGTAGTCCAGTGCGCAGACGGTGATCTCCGTCAGGCCAGCCTCGAGCAGATCAGCAACGTCGAAGGTCGCGGTGAAGGTCGCGCCCGCCTTGTCGGAGGAGAAAGGCTGGACGGGCTGATCTTCCAATGCTTCATCGTACAGATAGATCGCCGCCAGATAGCTCTCGTCCGTTGCGGTAACGGTCAGGGTCTTCGCCTCGGGGTCAAACACGGCAGACTTGATCACCGGCGCCGTGTAGTCAACCTCGACCTGGAAGCTCCAGATGTTCTTAAACTCGGTGTCGCGGTAGGGCAGAACTGCGTCAAAAACAACATTCGCGACCGTGCCGGAGGGAACGTACTTGCCGTTCTTGTCCTTGCCGGTCCAGTAGAACGTCCCCTCTGACAGCCAGACGCTCTTGTCCTCGTTGTAGTAGGCCTTGCCCAGATACGGCGTATCGTCCACGTAGTAGATCTCGCCGGTCTCGGCGTTGGAGATCGTCATCTTGAGGCTCTTGCAGTTGCGGAGCTGATACGGCTCGATGTAAATACCGTTGGCGTAGATGCCGTCCGCATCGGTATCCAGCGTGGAGAACGCGTTATGCTCCGCGAAGTACTCTGCGTAATCCATCAGGTTATCGCCGAGGTAGTAGCGCAGCTTCTGCGGCTCGTCCTTGGTGTTGAACACGGCGGTGTAGGCCATGTTCGCATCGGTGTAGACATTCAGGAGATCGTAAGCGGTAACACCGTAATCCGCATAGGTGTTGCCGTCTTCATCCACGACCGTCGTGCTGACGTAGTTGTTGGCCTCGATGAAGTCAACGAAGTCCTCTTTCTCCAGAATGTCGCCCTTCGTCCAGTCGCCGTAGAAGGTCAGCAGTGTGGCGTGCGTGGAATCAAGAACGTTCACGTCCAGCTCCGCGAGGGTCTCCTCGTCGCAGGCGACCTTCTCGCCACCCTCGAGGACGTACACCCATTCTTTGGTTTCCTTATTGTACTCGGAAGCGTAGTACTGGCCGGTCTCCTCGTCGTAGCGGTAGGCATTCTCATCAGCGTCGTAGTAGATCGGCGCTCCGTTCTTATCGACCTCGATGTTGTCGAACCAGACAAAGCCGTCAACGTAGTTGCCGTTTTCAAACATCTGATCGAAGTAGGCCTTGACATCCGCGCCCAGCTTAATCTCGACCGTGACGGTGCAGGTGGTGTCCGGCTCCATGACGATCAGGTCCTCGACCTCTTCGCCGTCGATGGTGTAGGTGATTTCGTAATCGTCGCCCTCATAGAGATGATCTTCCGTCAGAGAGTTCATCCACAGCGGGGTCTTGGAGGGGTCTTTTGCGTAGTAGTTATAGATGTAATCGTAAGTCAGCAGAGAGCTGGGCTGGAGGTAGCTGACGTAACCCATGCTGTCGTTGACCAGCTTCAGATCAAAGGTATAGGTGCCGGTCTTCTCTGCGTCGTCGCCAAGCTCCTGCAGCGGGTTGGAGATGTAGGAGGATTCGTCGTAAGCGCTGATTGCATCATGGGCGTTGGCAAGGCCTGCGCCCTGCTTGCGGACGGAGTAGGCATGGCCGTTTTCGTCGGCCAGCGCAGTTGCGCTGCCCTCCAACAGAGCCAGAGCAATCTCCGCCCTTTCAGCCTTGGTGCGGCTGCCGTTTTCGCCGTTGGAGAGGATGATATCGCCTCCGTCTTCGCCGGTCGCATCCTGCTCGTTCAGGTACTGCAGCACGAGCGCCACGCTGCCTGCGAAGTTCGGAGCCGCCATGGAGGTGCCGGAGTAGATCTCATAGTCCTGATTGCCGGTCTGGACGGAAGAGTAGACATTGCCGCCGACGGAGGTGACCGCCGGAGCGAGGGTCAGCATCGGGGAAGTGCCCCAGTTGGAGAAATCGTCCATCAGGCCGGAGTTCTCATTCCGCACATAAACCTGCTTATCTCCGGTGAATACGGTCTTTGTCTCCGCGTTCAGGAAAGCATCCTGAGCGCTGAACGGCGCTGCGATTGCCGGGATCATGAAGTTTTCGATGGACATCCGGATGGTGCCGGCCTGGTTGTTGACGACGATAACGCCGATAGCGCCCGCGTCAGCCGCGTTGACGACCTTTGTCGAGAAGTCGAGCTCGCCACGCTGGATGACCGCGATCTTGCCCTTGACATCCACGGCCTTGAAGTCTGCCGGATCACCAAGGCTGAGGTCAGAGACCTTATTCTTGCCGGTGGTGTCCTTCACGATGACATACCCGGTATCCTTGCCGCCGAAGACATTGAGCCAGGTCTTGCTC
>CAKUNB010000149.1 GCA_934668285.1 uncultured Oscillospiraceae bacterium
GTCAATATAGCTGTTGCCGCAGTTTGCACAGGTGTGGACGGTGTAGCCCACGCTCGTGCAGGTGGCGGGGACGACCTGCGTGGTATACTCGCAGTCGAAGGCGTCGCCGCAGAGGGTGCAGACGTAATCGTGCAGACCGTCTGCGCCGATTTTGCAAGCGCCGGAGATGTGCTTGTGGTCGGGGTGCAGCGTCCACTTGGCGTAGAGCGTGAGGTTGCCGGTGATGGGCTGGGTCAGGTCGAAGTCGTTCTTGCCCGCCGCGTCGGTGCTCCAGCCGGTGATCTCGTAGGTTTCGTCCTGCGGCAGGGTCATCGGAGCTGTTGCCGTGCCGCCGAAGGGGACGATCTGGCAGTCGAGCAGTTCATCCTTCGCGCTGTTTTCAAACCAGACCGCTGCGCCGAAGTCGGGATAGCCGCCGTTGCGCGCCGGGTCGAGCACCCAGCCGTTGAGGACGCTGCCCGGATTCTTTTTGATTGCTTCGTTCAGAGCGGTAACAACGCCGTCCACGCTTTGCAGGTCGGCCTTGGACAGGAGCGTGCCGTTGACGACGCGCCGCTCCTCGCTCCCAAAGACGGCGTAGTCAGACTGCGCATAGCAGTTGGAAATGGTCACGCCGCTGTATTCTGTGGCGCTGATCGCGCCGATGTAGTTGCTGGCGCCGCTGGCTCTGTTGCTCAGCCGACAGGCGGCATAGCAGTTGGAAATTGCGGTATACCAGGCACTGCCGCACAGACCGCCGGTCCAGGCGGCGGTGTTCGGTGCGCTTGTGGTGACATCCGCAATGACATAGCAGTTTTCCACAGTGGTGCCGTCTTTGACGCCGCCGATCAAGCCGCCGACCGTCTGCCCATACGTGGCATCGGAAATCAGGCAGACGCTGCCGACAAAGGAGCAGTTCCGGACTGTTCCGCCATGCATCCATGCGACCAGGCCTCCGGCGTACGAGGAGCCGACCTCCCTAGAGTCGAAGAAAACGGTGCCGGATACCTGCAGGTCACAGATCGTGACGTTTTCGGCCCAGCCGAACAGACCCGCTTCGTAGACTGTATGGCTGTAATCCTGCGGGCAGGCAAGCATGTTGGTGATGTTATGCCCCCCGCCTTCAAAGGCGCCCTTGAAGACGCCGCCGGTACTGATGGAGGCGTGGTAGCCGATCGGGATCCAGCGGTGACCGCTCAGGTCGATGTCCGCCGTGAGGGTGATGGTGCAGCCCTCGAAGGTGAAGCCGTCGCCGACCTTTTTCGCAAGGGCCGCGAGGTCGGCGGCATCGGAGATGACCCAGTTGCCGGGCGCGGAGTTGTAGAGCACGGTGTCATAGTTTCCGTCATCCGTCCAGAAGGTTTTGACCTTCGGCTGCGGGGCCTCGAGAATTTCGCCGCACTTCCCGCAGCGCTTGCCTTCCGTAAACAGCTCGGTTTCGAGGATGATGAGGATCTCATGCCCGAGCCTGTCGCCGGTTTCAAAGGTATCTTCGTCTTCCGTGCCCTTGGAGGACGCGCCGCAGACGGAGCAGGAGTAATAATAGAGCGTGCCGTGGGCGCAGGTGGCCTCGGCCTTCAAATATTTCTTGTCCTCGACTCTGGCAATGAAAAGGTGATCGCTAAGCTCGCCGTATTCGCCGTGGCAGTCGTCACAGACCGCTTTCTTCTGGCAGGTCGCTTCGCCGCCGTGGCAGTCCTTGGTCTCGGTGTGGGCGGCGTTGTGCTTGCAGGCGCGGGTGTGCGTGCCGTCGCCGTTGGAGGTCCAATCGCCCCAGTCGTGGCCGAGGGGATCGCCGGAGGTGAAGGTCGCCTCGGCTTCCGTGTCTTTGGAGGTTGCGCCGCAGCCGGAGCAGGACTTGTAGTAGACCGCCGCGTTGTCGCAGTCGGCTGCCGTTTTCAGATATTTTTCGTCCACGATCTCGGCGGTGTAGCTATGTTCACCGAAGTCGCCGTATTCGCCGTGGCAGTCGTCGCAGAGGGCCTTGTGCGAGCAGTCCGCCGTGCCGCCGTGGCAGTTTTCGGTCTCGGTGTGGGCAGCGTTGATCTTACAGGTACGGGTGTGTGTGTCGTCGCCGTTGGAGACCCACGCGTTCCAGTCGTGGTCGCCGAGGTCGCCGGAGGTGAAGGTCGCCTCGGCTTCCGTGCCCTCGGAGGTCAGACCGCAGACGGCACAGGACTTATAATAGACCGCAGGGCTTTCGCAGGTGGCTTCGGACTTTAAGTACTTGGCTTCGACGGTCTCGGCGGTGAAGTCGTGTGCGCCGAGGCCGCCGTAGGGCTTGCCGCAGATGTCGCACTTGGCGCGCTCGACGCAGGTCGCCTTGCCGCCGGAGCAGTTTTCGTAGACTGCCGTCAGGGTGGCGTCGCTGTCCGGCATCGTGCCGGTGTAGGTCGCATTCGTGCCGACGTTTGTCGTGGTCGTGCCGACGGTCAGCTCCCAGTGGGAGAAGTGCTGTCCGGCGGGGGCGTCGTTGGCCGTATAGGAGAGGGCGGCACCGGCGGTATGCGTGGCCGAGGTACCCTCCTTGACGTTGACGAGGGTCAGCGTGTGGCTGGCCTTTTCTGCGAAGCGGGCGTATTTGTTCGTCGCCAGAATCGCTTGGGTGACGTTGGCAGCGAAGGCGGCGCCGGCTTCATCCGCGCCAACCCAGACGCCGTAGGTATCGGAAATGGAGGCATACAGGGCATTGGCCGCTGCCTGTGCAGATTGCAGCGTGACCGTGCCGCCGGTGATTTTGTAGGAGCCGTCAAAGCTCGGCTTGCCGGAGGCGTCCGTTTCATAATTGACAAAGAGCGCACAGTTGTTGCTTGTGACGGCGTTGACCGTTGCGCCCGCGAAGTCGAGAACGCCGTCGTCGGACACGTAGAAGGGGTAGGCGCTGCCCTTCAGGTCGAGCTTGCCGCCCTTGAGCGCGGCCGTGCCCTCGGTAACGGCGATGCCGATCGTGGCGCAGTCGGCAACGATCTCGCCGCCGGTCATCTCGAAGCCGCCGGAGAGCTGCGCGCCCATGTCGGCGCCGGAAAGGCTGAGCTTACCGCCGGTGAGCTTGTTGGCCGCGTTCAGCGAGAGCAGGTCGCGGGCGCAGCTCCTGAAATTGACCGTCGTGCCGCCAAATTCGATGGCGCTGCGGGCGGAGATGCCGTCGGCGGTCGGGTAGCCGTCGGCGTTGGTCCCCGTGCCGGTGATATTCAGCGTGCCGCCGGTGAGAGAGGTCTGACCCGCGCCGCTGCTCAGCAGCAGACCGGTATCGGCGCTGTTGACGTTCAGCGTGCCGCCGGACATCTCAAATTTGCCGCCCTTGTCTTGGGTGAGATAGATGCCGACGGGGGCGTTGAACGTAACGTCGGCATTTTCGCGGACGCGCAGCGTACCGCCGCCGGCGTCAATGTAGCCGCTGCCCGTTGCATCGAACTGGTGCGAGCCGTCGTAGAAGCCGACGGAGCCGGTTCCGACGTTCTGGATGGCTACGTAGAGGTTGTCGGTCGTGATGCGGCCGCCGCTGCCGGTGAGGCTGCCGCCGGTGCTGACGTGGCCCTTCGTGTAGATGCCGATGGTGCCGCGCTCGGCGGGGTTCGTGCCGTGCAGATACAGCCCGCAGGTCCGCTTCGTGCCGCTGGTCAGCGAGAGGCTTGCGTTTTCGTCGACATATACGCAGGTGTTCGGTGCGGTCACATTGACCTTGCTTCGCTGAATTTCTACCGAGCTGTACGGACCGACCAAAATACCGGTGTCATCCGGTGAGGTCAGATCAATGCTGGTATCCTGGAAGATGATCTCACCGCCGGTCGTAGTGTTCTTGGGAGCCGTGGCGTATACCGCAGCGCCGCTGCCGTTCAGCGTCAGCTTGCCGCCATTTGCGTTGTTGACGGTGACTTTGCCGTTGGTATAGAGCGGGAAGGACGCGTTGATCGTGCCGGAGCAGTTGCTCACATAGCTTGTTGTGCCGGGAGCAAAGTTCAGGCCGAAGGAGTAGCCGCTCAGATTCATGGAAAACTCGGTGCCTTCAATATTTGCAGAAGCCATTTCCAGCATATAAAGACCGTGACTGCATTTCTGCGCATCAAGCTTGCAGCCGCTGATCAACGTATAGCCGCCCGCACAGATGAGGCTGGCGTAGCCCGCGTATTTGTTTGCGGAGTTGTCGGTCATGCTGAGCGTGACATTTCGGAGCGTCAATTCCCCAGTGGTGTTAATGCCAATGCGGGTAAAGCCGTTGACTGCCGTATATCTATCGTTGACGCTTGTGGAGTTGATGACGATCTTGTCGGTGTCCTTGCTGCCGCTTGCGCCGGTGATCGTGGTGGCGGCTTGGAGCATGAAGGCAAAATTCGGCATCGCCGCTGCATAGTCGGTACCACCGTAAGAGC
>CAKUNB010000150.1 GCA_934668285.1 uncultured Oscillospiraceae bacterium
GCAACACGCTTGTCATCGCTGACTTCAAATTGTCTCGCTGTCTCGCAGTAACTTAACTTTTCCTTCAGCATGGTTTCCACGACCAGCTTCTTGAATTCCGGTGTGTATCGTTTGTTCGGTACTCCCTTTGGCATAAAAATCACCCCATTCGTTAGACATTATATCACATTGTCTAACAAATGGGGTGCAGTTCAGCCGTGACAGCTTCGGTGCTTTTTATATCTGATTTTCAACAAAGGCGACAAGGTCGCCAACCGTGGTGAGCGTTTTCAGATCGCGGTCCGACCAGCTGACGGCAAGCTCCTGCTCCAGCGAGAGCATCAGCTCCGCCAGATCCTCCGGCTCCGCCTCCAGGTCTTCAAGGATCACCGTCTGCATCGTGATACGCCCCTCATCGCAGCCAAGCTGCGATGCCAAAAGGCTTCGGATCGTTTCAAATACCATTTCCTTTCCACTCCCTTTTCTTTTTGACGGTACAAGTATAGTCGCCCGTAGAGAGAAATGCAACAGGTATTTTCACTTTTTCTTCATCTGCACCGCGCGGGCGGAATAGGACTGTATCAACCGGCGAGGATTTCCGCCTTGACCACGCCCTCCATCTGCTGCAGCGTGCGCAGCAGCGTCTCCGCGCCCTGCTGCATGTCAAGCGTCTCCGCCGAGATCGTGACCGAGGCGCAGCCGCCGGTGGGGATGGTTTGATTGATGGTGAGTATATTTGCCCCAAATTGGGCAAAAATGGATAGTATCGATGACAGCAGACCCGTTACATCCTGTAGGATAAACTGGAACGTCAGAATCCGGCCCGCCATCAGATTCTGAAACGGCGAAATGGCGTCACGGTACTTATAAAAGGCGCTGCGGCTGATCTGGGTGGCGCGGGTCGCCTCGCCGACGGTTTTGGCCTCGCCGGTTTCCAGCATCCACTTAGCCTCGGCGACCTTCAGGAAAACCTCCGGAAGCGCCGCCGCTTCAACGATAAAATACTTGGGGAGCTGCATCATCGTCCGCCTCCTGTGCGTGTTTTGTGTGCACTTGTAGTTCTTTTAAGAACATTCTACCACATAGCGGCAAGCTTTGCAAGCCGGGAAAGGTCGTCCTTTATGAAAAAAATTCAAAAGCTGCTGCTTTATGTGCTTGGCGGCGTTGCAGGCGTCTGGCTCACGGCGCGGTTTTTGCTGCCGGTCGGGCTGCCGTTTCTGCTCGGTTGGGGTGTTTCGCGGCTCTCCCTTCCCTTGGAGCGGCGGCTGCGGAGGCGGCTCTCGCTGGCCTCGTTCCTGTCGGTCACGCTGATCGCGGCGGCGCTGGGGCTGGTCGTATGGCTGCTGGCGCTGGGACTGTTTGCGGGGCTGGAGCGCCTCAGCGCGCGGCTCCCCGCGCTGCTGCAATCGCTCTCCGCGCCGGTGTCCGGCCTGCATGCGGCACTCCTGCGTCTGGCGGGCAGGCTGCCGGACGGTCTGTCCGCCCCTGCGGTGCAGTGGCTCGACCAATTCTTCGCGGGCAGCAGCGTGCTGGCCGGAACGCTCTCGGACTGGGTGCTGTCCCTCGCGGGGCGAATCCTGATGAGCGTACCGGACATTCTGCTCTTTGCGCTGACGCTGCTGCTGTCGGCCTATCTCTTTTCCTCGGAGCGTGAAAGACTGCGGGCATTTCTGGCGCAGTATCTTCCCGAGCAGTGGCGCGAGCGCTGGGTGAAGGTCAGCAAAAAGCTCCGCACGGCGCTGGGCGGATATCTGAAAACGCAGCTCCGCCTGTCGCTGGTTATTCTGGGAATGACCGCCGCCGGACTGCTGCTGCTCGGGCAGCACAACGCCCTGCTCATCGCCCTTGTCACCGCAATCGTCGACGCACTGCCGGTCTTCGGCGTCGGCACTGTGCTGATCCCGTGGGGCATTATTTCTTTCCTGCGCGGCAGCACAGTACTCGGCATCGGCCTTCTGGTGCTCTACGCGCTCTGTGCCGTCATCCGCGCCTTCCTCGAGCCGCGCTTTCTCGGTAAGCAGATCGGGCTGAATCCCCTGCTGACGCTGATCGCACTCTATGCGGGCTATCGGCTTTTCGGCGTTCTGGGAATGATTCTGTTTCCCGTCGCCGTGATCCTCCTCAAGCAGCTTTACGAGCTGCTGGAAGCCGCGTGATTCAAAATCTCGGCCAGCGTGCAAAGCGCCGCCGGAACGCGCTCCGGATCGAGATTCGCGTAATTGAATACCATGCTCCCCGTGCTGCCGCCGCGGACGCAGTAGTCGCTCAAAAAGCGCACGGAAAGCCCCGCAGCCGCCGCCTGCCGCTTGATCTCCCGATCCGGCAGCGCCGTGTGCAGCTGTAGAAGAAAATGTGTTCCCGCGTTTTCCTCCGCAACATGGCACAGGCTGCGCAGGGGGCTTGCCTCCAGCATATCCAGCAGGCGGGCGCGTTTTTCGCGGTAGCGCTTGCGCTGGCGGTTCAGGTGGCGCTCGTAGTCGCCTGAGGCAATAAACCGCGCCAGCGTGTACTGCTCAAAGGCCGGAACCGTGCAGGAGTAAAAGCTCAGCCGCTCGCGCAGCTGCATCAGCAGCTGCGGCGGCAGGCAAACGTAGCCGATGCGCAGCGACGGCGCAATCGTCTGCGAAAAGGTGCTCAGATACAGGACGCGCTGCCGCGTGTCAAGTGAAAACAGCGGCGGCACCGGCTTGCCGGAGTGGCGCAGCTCGCTGTCGTAGTCGTCCTCGAGAATGTAGCGGTCAGGTCGCGCATACGCCCACGCAAGCAGCTCCGCCCTGCGGCGGGCGGGCATTACAATGCCGGTCGGAAAATGGTGCGCCGGAGAGAGGTGCGCAATCTGCGCGCCGCTTGCCTCGAGCGCCTGCACGCTCATCCCCTCCGCGTCAAGCGGGATCGGCGCAACGGCGACATCGTTGGCCCGATAGATACCGTTGATTTTTGGAAAACCGGGGTCCTCCACCGCATAGCGGCGGCTCCGGCCCAGAAGCTGCACCAGCAGGCCGTAAAGGTACTCGTTGCCCGCGCCTACGACGATCTGCTCCGGCGAAACACTGAGGCCGCGCAGGCGGTACAGATGTCCGGCAATCGCCTCGCGCAGCTCCCGCGCGCCGCGAAAGTCCACGGGATGCAGCAGCTCGGTTTCCCGCTCGGCAATCACCGTGCGCATCGTCCGCGCCCATACGGAAAACGGAAACAGCACGTCCTCACCGCCGCCGCCGCTCAGGTCGAGCAGCGGCGGCTCGCGCTGCTCCTCCTCCGGTACCGGCTCGGCTGGCGCAGGCGGCGGAAGGGTCGAGCCGATGGCGCAGACGTACACGCCGCTGCGCTCCCTGGATTCGGCGTAGCCCTCGGCAATGAGCTGGGCATAAGCGCTTTCGACCGTAACGGTACTCACGCCGAGGTTGGCTGCAAACGTCCGCCGCGACGGCAGGCGCGTACCTGCCGCGAGGCGTCGGGAACGGACATCCTCCCGGATCTGTTCATATAACGAAACATATAGGCTCTTTTTCCCGTCTTTCTCCAAGGTGTAGGTCAGCATGGGCCACACTCCGATCTGGTATTATCAAATATTATCTATTTGGCTATTTATATCATACCAATATGCAGTATAATCGCTGTATTCCAAAAAATCAAGGTGCAAAAATGATGAAACAGAGTTTTTCGACCAAAAAAATGGTACTGACTGCACTCTTCACTGCGCTGACCTGCGTGGCCACGCTGCTCATTCAGATTCAGATGCCCGCAACGCAGGGCTACGTCAATATCGGCGACTGCTTTGTCCTGCTCGGCGCGTGGGTGCTTGGGCCGTGGTTCGGTGCGTTCGCGGGCGGCGCCGGTTCGGCGCTGGCCGACCTTCTGGCGGGCTATCCGCACTATATTCCCGGCACGCTGGTCATTAAGGCGCTCATGGCGGTCATCGCCGCGCTGATCTGCCGCACGCTGGGCAAGAAGCACGCCTACCTCGCGCAGATCGCGGGCGGTGCGGCTGCCGAAATTTGGATGGTGCTGGGCTACTTCGCCTACGCATGGACGATTCTCGGCAAGGGTGTGGCCGCAGCGACGAGCATCCCCGGCAACCTCCTGCAGGGCGGCATCGGCCTCGTCGCGGCGCTGGCGCTGAGTATTGCGCTGCGCGAAAGCAAAACAATGGAGAAGGTGAATCAGCATGGATGAGATCAGAAAGCAGGCGCAGGAGGCGGCTCTCGCGCTGGTGGAAAAGGCAAGGCTGCAGCCCGGCCAGATTGCCGTCGTTGGCTGCTCTACAAGCGAAATCTGCGGCAGCCGCATCGGCTCGGACTCCCGTCCGGAGGTCGCCAACGTCGTGTT
>CAKUNB010000151.1 GCA_934668285.1 uncultured Oscillospiraceae bacterium
GCTCGGCCTCATAGGAAAGCGTGTCGATCTGGCCGTGAATCGCAATCTGGCCGCCGTCCGTGGACAGGGACTGCAAATGGAGCTGCGAGCCATGAACGACCAGCAGGCCGCGCACGGTATGCAGCGCCACCGCCGATTCGTCGAAGCTCTCGACCTCGCGCACGCCGGTAACCGTCAGCTTGGCCCTGCCGTCGAGCCGCAGCTCATGGGGCAGCGTGATCTCGTTTGCCATATTCATCCCTCCGCCCTATATATACGGCGCAGGGTAACAAATTATTCCTTAGAAAACTCCCAGTCAAAGTACTTCATTTGGATTGAACATCTTTGCGTCCAGCACATCGGACAGCTCGACGAGGCCGTGGTGGTAGCCGCTGCAATAGTCATAGCCGACCGTCTGGCTGTGCAGCGCCAGCGGCGCAGGCTCAAGGGAGACGGCAATGGTGACCGTCGTGCCGCGCTCCTCGCCGTTGTCGCGAATGGAGAGGGTCCCGCCGTGCAGCCGCGCGATCTCCTGCACCATCGGCAGGCCGAGGCCTAGCCCCCAGCGCGAGTCGCCGACGGGATGCTCAGAAAAGCGCTCAAAAAGCGTCGCCAGCACCGTCGGAGAAATCCCCTCGCCGTCGTCCGTCACATGGATCAGCAGCTGATTCTGCTGCCGCTGCAGCCGCAGGGTGATCGTTCCGCCCTTGCGGCAGTAGCTCAGGGCGTTAGCAATCAGATTATAAAGCGCCCGCTCGAGCAGCGCCGCATCAAGATCGGCCTGCACCGGCGCGTCAAGGTCGACAAAACGGAAGGTCACACCGGCGGACTCCACCAGCGGCTTGACCTGCTCAGCAAAGGCGCGCAGGAGCTTTGACGCGTCGATCGGCTGGCGGTGCGCCTCCTTGCGGCGCAGCAGGAGCGTGCCGCCGTCGGACATCTGCCCGCACAGGCGCAGCAGCCGGTAAACCGACTGATTCAGCTGCGACGCGGCGTTCAGGAGCTTCGGGTCCGTCGATTCGTCCATCGTGTCAAACAGCGCATCGGCCGCGCTGATCATCTGGTGCAGCTGGCGGCGCAGCGTCACCGAGACCTTTACCACAGTTTTCGCCGTGATGTTCATCTCCGAGGTGCGGTGCGTCGCAACAAACAGCTCGCCGTCCGCCGTCATAAAGGCCGAGGCGTTATACTCCTCCGCGCCGAGCAGCAGCGGAATTTGCAGCGTGCCGGAGCGATCCCACAGCGCATACAGCGCAGCGTCCTCCAAAAACGCACCAATCTCCGCACCAACCGGCAGGAGCGACCCGCAGGCACTGTTGCACCACGTCACCGTTCCGTCCGTCACAAAGAAAGCAGGCTGCGAAAAAAGCTCCATAGCCTGTTTGATCTGACTGTCCATTTCCGCACCGCCCCTTTCCTATTCTCTGATCTTTGCGGTCAAAAATTACATGGAAAAACCGCCCAGCAGCGGTTTGCCGCCGCAAATCTTCCATTTTGCGGCCACGAACATATCATATCGTATTTTTTGTCGAAACGCAAGCGAACGGCAAAACTTTTCTTCATTTTCCTGTTGTTCGGCGGCAAACTATGTGGTATAATCATCTAATAAAACACTCGAATTCTGGAGGCACCGCATGCGAAATTCCATCCTCGTCTGCGGGGCGAGAGAAAACAACCTGAAAAATGTGGATATCGAAATTCCGAGAGACGCGCTTTGCGTCTTTACCGGACTTTCCGGTTCCGGCAAGTCCTCGCTGGCGTTCGATACGATCTACGCCGAGGGGCGCAGGCGCTATGTCGAGTCGCTTTCGGCCTACGTCCGGCAGTTTCTCGGCCAGATGGACAAGCCGGACGTCGACCTGATCGAAGGTCTCTCCCCCGCCATCTCCATTGACCAGAAAACCACATCCAAAAACCCCCGCTCCACGGTCGGCACGGTGACGGAAATTTATGACTATCTGCGCCTGCTCTGGGCGCGCGTCGGCACGCCGCACTGCCCGAAATGCGGGCGCGAGATTCGCCGCCAGAGCATCGACCAGATCGTTGACCGCGTCTTGGAGCTGCCGGAGGGCACGCGCTTTCAGGTGCTGGCCCCCGTCATCCGCGGCAAGAAGGGCGAGCACGCCAAGGTGCTGGAAAGCGCCCGCCGCAGCGGCTTCACCCGCGTCCGCGTTGACGGTGCGCTCTACGACCTGAGCGAGGAAATCGCGCTGGACAAGAACAAAAAGCACCACATTGAGCTGGTCGTCGACCGGCTGGTGCTGCGCGACGGAATCACCCGCCGCCTGACCGACTCTCTGGAAACGGCGCTCAATCAGGCGGGCGGCCTCGTGATCATCCAGCAGCCCGCAACCGGCGAGGAAACGCTCTTTTCCCGCAACTACGCCTGCGAGGAGTGCGGCGTCTCCGTTCCGGAGCTTTCGCCGCGCCTGTTCTCGTTTAACAATCCGCTCGGGGCCTGTCCGGAGTGCTCGGGTCTCGGCTTCCGGCTGAAGATCGATCCGGCGCTCATCATTCCTGACCCCACGCTGTCGATTTTTGACGGCGGCATTCAGGCCAGCGGTTGGGGCAACATCAAGGGTGACTCCATCTCCCGCATGTATTTTGAGGCCCTCGCGCAGAAATATCACTTCGACCTCCACGCGCCGATCAACACCCTCTCGGAGGATGCGATGAACATCATCCTCTACGGCACCGGCGGCGAAAAGCTGACGCTTTACTATGAGCGAGGCAACGGCCGCGGCACTCTGGAGCAAGCCTTTGAGGGCATTGTTCCGAATCTCGAGCGCCGCTACCGCGAGACGCAGTCCGACGCCGTGCGCAAGGAGCTGGAGGAGTGCATGACCTCCTCGCCCTGTCCGCGCTGCCACGGCGGCCGCCTGTCGGAAATTGCAGGCGCCGTTACCGTCGGCGGACTTTCCATCACGCAGTTCTGCGACCTCTCCGTCCGCAAGGAGCTGGATTTTCTCAATACGCTGCAGCTGGATGGCATGCAGTCGGTCATTGCCGACCAGATTCTGCGGGAGCTGCGCTCCCGATTGGGCTTTTTGCAGAGCGTTGGCCTGCAATACCTCACCCTCTCCCGCTCGGCGGGCACACTCTCCGGCGGCGAGGCGCAGCGCATCCGTCTGGCCACGCAGATCGGTTCGTCTCTCATGGGCGTGCTGTATATCCTCGACGAGCCGAGCATCGGCCTGCACCAGCGCGACAACGACAAGCTGCTTGAAACCCTGCGCCGCTTGCGCGATCTCGGCAACACGCTGATCGTCGTCGAGCACGACGAGGATACCATGCGCGCGGCGGACTTCATCGTTGACGTCGGCCCCGGCGCGGGCATCCACGGCGGCAAGATCGTCGCCGCCGGTACGCTTGAGCAGATCATGGCCGTGCCGGAAAGCATCACCGGCCAGTATCTCTCCGGCGTCCGCTCCATCCCCGTTCCGGCGCAGCGCCGCACGGGAAACGGCAAGCAGCTGTCCTTCTACGGCTGTCGGGAGAACAACCTGCGCGGCATCGACGTTCACATCCCGCTCGGAACGTTTACCTGCATCACCGGCGTTTCCGGCTCCGGCAAATCGTCCCTTGTCAACGAGATCATCGCCAAGAAGCTCGCAGGCGCGCTGAACCACGCCCGCGTCCGCCCTGGAAAGCACGACCGCGCCGAGGGCATCTCCGAGCTGAACAAGGTCATCGTCATCGACCAAAGCCCCATCGGCCGCACGCCCCGCTCCAATCCCGCGACCTACACCGGCCTCTTCTCCGATATCCGTGACCTGTTCGCCTCGACGGCGGCAGCAAAGGAGCGCGGCTACGGCCCCGGCCGTTTCTCCTTCAACATCAAGGGCGGCCGCTGCGAATCCTGCTGCGGCGACGGCCTTGTGAAGATCGAAATGCACTTCCTGCCCGACGTTTACGTCCCCTGCGAGGTCTGCCGCGGCAAGCGCTACAACCGTGAGACGCTGGAAATCACCTATCGCGGCAAGACGGTCTCCGACGTGCTGGAAATGACCGTCGACGAAGCGCTCACCTTCTTTGAAAACCAGCCCCGCCTGCGCGACAAGGTCGCCACGCTGGCAGAGGTCGGCCTTGGCTATATCAAGCTCGGCCAAAGCTCCACGACCCTCTCCGGCGGCGAGGCCCAGCGCGTCAAGCTAGCAACAGAGCTTTCTCGCGTCGCCACCGGCCGGACGCTCTATATCCTCGACGAGCCGACGACGGGCCTTCATATGTACGACGTGCAGAAGCTCCTCGAGGTACTGCAAAAGCTGGTCGACGCGGGCAACACGGTGCTCGTCATCGAGCACAATCTGGACG
>CAKUNB010000152.1 GCA_934668285.1 uncultured Oscillospiraceae bacterium
AGCGGCGCTTGGCATTCGGCTGAGCAACTTTGCGAACAGACAAGAAAAAGAGTTGGTAGTTCAAAGCAGCTGCCGACCAGATATCCGCCCTTAGCTCAGTTGGTAGAGCAACTGACTCTTAATCAGTGGGTCCCCGGTTCGAGTCCGTGAGGGCGGACCAGTTAAGACAACAAGGTTTTCTTTGGAAAGCCTGCGTTGTCTTTTTATTTTGCCTGTTTTGTTTGCTGTCATAAGCAAGAAACTGCGGCGGACAAGTGTGCAAAAAAACTATCCCACATGTCATTGCGATGTCGCCGCTGTTGGCGGCTCTGCCCCTTACAGATGCGGGCACTCCGCTTGCCGGTCGGAGCGAAGCAACATGGCAATCTCGTGCTGGAAGTTCCGAATTCGCTTGAATCCTTCTAAGTATCAAAAAGTTCCGCGAGATTGCCACGGCTGCAAGCGCCGCATAATGACAGAATCGGATTTTTTGACAGCCTGAGCCGCCGCAACATCCATGCCGCTGCTGCGGCCCCTTTTTATGCAAAAAGCCGCTGACGGAAGGTGTTCAAAAAGTGTACTTTTTGACATCCCTTTGTCAGCAGCTTTTCTTGTACTTATTTTACATGTTAATTGCGGGAAATGCAACCCTTTTTAACAGTTTCCTCCAAATTTTCAGGGTGTTCAAAAAGTACACTTTTTGAACACTTTGGCTTTTTGATTCTTTGGTTCTGAACACGGATGATGTTTTGGTGTGTCAAAATGTCTCCGTTATTGTCATTGCGAGGAGCGAAGCGACGTGGCAATCTCGTGCAGGAGCTTCGATTTTGGTGCGTGCCGCACTGTAACCTGCGCCTGCGGGCGCGGGGACTCCTTCGGTCATGGCCGTAGGCCATGACAGCTCCCTCAAAGAGGGAGCCAAGGCGCTGCGGCGCGGGGAAGGGGGACGGATTGCCACGGCTCTTTCAGAGCCTCACAATGACAGGGCTGGGGCTTTCCCGACAACCGATGGCGGCGAAGTCGCTGAGGACTGCGTTGCGTTGACAAGTTCGGGGGACTTTTTGGCACGCGGACCGCTGTCGTGTTTGCATACATATTTTCAAAACTCTTAAAGGAGGAAAACGAATGAAAACCCGTAAATCTACGAAGCGGGCATTGCTGCTGAGCGTTTTTTCTATTATGCTCTGCCTTGTGATGCTCATCGGCACCACGTTCGCGTGGTTCACGGACACGGCCTCGACCGCCGTCAACACCATTCAGTCCGGCACGTTGGATATCGCGCTGCAAATGAAGAACGGCGACGGTAAATGGGTCAGCGCCGAGGGCGAAACCCTGAACTTTGTCAAGGCTGAGCACCACGAAAACGAGCCTGTTCTTTGGGAGCCGGGCGCAACCTACCGCCTGCCGGAGCTGCGCATTGTCAACAACGGCAGCCTCGCGCTCAAGTACAAGATCGCGATCAGCGGCGCGAAGGACGGCAATGCCGATAACGATGTTGACGATCTCAAGCTCCTCGACGTGATCGACTGGACCTACAGTGTCAGCGGCGCTGGCGGCGATGCCGTTGCCGAGCTGGGCACGGAGCGCCATCTGGCTGGCAAGACTGGCGACAACGGTGTTTTTGACACCCTGACCATCTCCGGCACGATGCGGACCTCGGCGGGCAACGAGTATCAGGGCCTCACCATTGAAGGCGTCGCCATCACCGTCGTCGCCACGCAGGACACCGTCGAGTACGACAGCAACGACAACCAGTACGACGCGAACGCGACCTATCCCGTGGTTGTCAGCCGCGAGACGCTCAATACCGACCTGACGCTTGACGCGCTGAAGGACGAGAACGGCAAGATCTCGCCGGTTGAGGTCACGCTTGGAGACGTTACTCCCGAAGAGATTTCTTATAGCGACCACAACTCCGGCTACTCCGGTAAGGGCGTGATGCTGGGCAGCACGAACCTCAACCAGTATAATGCAAAGCCTGCTGCTGTCGGTGCGTACAAATTCACCTTCAAGGACGGCACGATCACCAGCGTGGCAACCGGATATAGCTCGATTGATGAACTCAAAGATACCTCCGTCTACATGCTTGTCCCGGGCAACAGCGACGTGGTGTTTGAAAACATGACCTTCAAGGGAGTGGTGAGCTTCGACGTTCAGATGTTCACCTCCCCGTGGAGCTATCTGAACTCCATCACCTTCAAGAACTGTGTCTTTGACGGTATTATCGTCGGCTCCTGCCCGGCAAATGCGGCAACGTTTGACGGCTGCACTTTCAATAACTATACCAATACGACCTATGCCAACAACTCTAACCCGATCTGGTGGCGTGCTGCCACCGGCTACTGGGGAGCGGGCTCTGACGAAAGCGTCCATTCGCTGGAAAGCTTCACGTTTGTGAATAACAAGGTCACCGGCACGCGTCCGGTGAAGATCGAGCGCATCGGCTGGAACTGCACGGCGCAGATCACCATCATGAACAACGAGTTCGATATCAGCGCTCAGGCTGGCAACACCGAAACCAAGAATATGGCGATCAACATCGGCCAGAGGGACGGCACCAGCAAGTTTGTTCTGGTGGATGAAGGCAACACCATTTCCGCAAATACGGCGGCGCTGTACACTGCGGCGCTTGGCAGCGGCTCGAACCAGTATATTGCCGTTTCCGGCAGCAAGGTGCTTGACGGCAAGGGCAACAACAAGGTTATCACCGCGATGGTCTGGAAAACGACAACCGGAGAAACCTTCGAAATGAAAACCGTCGACTGAATGATACGGACAAAAAGGCATGGGGGAAACCTCATGCCTTTTTTGACAGTCTTTTAATGGGTGTGCCTGCGGAACAGGATTTGAAATCCGTTGCGGCGGGACGGGGGACTCCTTCAGTCACGGCCTTCGGCCGTGCCAGCTCCCTCAAAGAGGGAGCCGAGGCCGCACTGCGGCGCGGGGTGGCAGCGTTTCGTTACGGATGATTGTAGCGGCTGGGGGTTTGGGTGCGATTGGCAGTTCGGGCGCCGGAGGCGTTTTCTGCGGAGCCCTCGCTGCCGGATGTCATGCCGGTCTCGCCGGTGATGCCGGAGCTGCCGGCAATGTCGGAGCCGCCGGTGGTGGAATCAGTGGCGGTCATGCCGGACTCTGACGAGGCGTTTTCCGTATCGCGGTGGGCGTCTGATGCGGTGCTGGGGGTCACGGATTCAGAGATCATGCCGTCGGTGCGGTCGGAGACGTTGCCGCCGTCGGTGCAGGCGGTCAAAAGGCTGACAATGGCAAATGCCATAAGAATTGTTACGAGCTTTTTCATGGTATTCCTCCCAATGATTGAATTCTTGTGTAGTATGCAGCGGCTTGTGCAGATTATGCGCCGGAAAAGTTTGAGCCGAAAAACTTTTTTCTGAAATCGGTATTTTCGGATTGATTTCAGGCCGAAATCCTTGTATAATGAAACCAAAATACAGGGGCGGCGCCCCGAAAAAGAGAGGATTCAACCATGAAAAAGCTCGTCGTCAAAAAAGGCTCCCAGTGCATGGCGTGTCTGGAATGTGTCCGCGCCTGCTCGATGGCCTTTTACAAGGAATTCCATCCCGATAAGTCCTGCGTGCAGATCGTCGAGCGCGCGGGGAAGGTTCGCCCCATGACCTGTGTCCAGTGCGGCAAGTGCGCCGCCGCGTGCGAGCACGGCGCGATTACGCAGAACCCCAAGACCGGCGTATACATGATCAATAAGAAGCTCTGCGTCGGCTGCGGCAAGTGCGCCGAGGCCTGCCCGTTCGGTGTGATCGTTTATCAGCCGGGCATGGAGAACGCCTCGAAGTGCATCGCCTGCGGCATCTGCGTCAAGGCCTGCCCGATGGACGTTCTGGAGGTCGCGGAGAGCTGAGAAAAAGCACGAAGTCCGGCCGCGTCAAAGGCAACACATTTTGTCGCTTTTTTCCCGAAAACTCCTTGACATTCCTGCATACGCTATGGTATCATAATTTTGTCGGGGCACTTCCGTGTTTCCGAAATAATGAGAGGAGATTTGAAGAATGGATAACAATTATCAGAACACTCCGCAGCAGCCGAAGCAGACCAATGGTATGGCGATTGCAGCGCTCGTTTGTGGCATCGTCGGCGTGGTCGGCTGCTTCCTGGGCTATTTCGCTTTCGTTTCGCTGGCGCTGTCCGTCGTTGGTATCGTCCTCGGCGTGAAGGGCATGAACGTTGCCAAGACCACCGGCACGGGCCACGGCCTTGCGGTTGCGGGTCTTGTCTGCGGCATCGTCGGCGCGGCGTTCTCTCTGGTCGGCGCGATCTGCACCATCT